>NZ_BAABJA010000001.1:0-26032 GCF_039543065.1 Bartonella pachyuromydis
CGCTGGTTGCGTAACAAATAACTACGTCTCTTGTGTTGGTTGGTTGCCTATTTATTTAAGCAAAAGAGATGTTGAAGTCATCAGTTCAAACTTAGCAAGAGAGATCTTAAAGCATAATAACCTAGGTGAACGCTTGTGTGGATGGAAACATGGCTAGAAAAAGAACAACTGACGATACAGAACTGACAGACACGGAAAAAGCCATGCTTCAAGAAATGATTATTGCCTACCAAAGTGTGAAGATGATGTCGCGTCTGATGAAGTGTGTAGTATTTTTTCTTTTTTTGCTGATCCTTGATTTTTCCCGCCTCATGGACGCGATAGATAATGTCTTTGCACATCTCAAACAGTGGTTCTCAAAACATTGATGAATGACCACTTAAAGAGAGAGCAATATGTTGTTAGTATAGTGACGCTTAAAGCTGCTTTTGCTTCTAGCGTAGAAGCTTTCTACAAGAAAATGACAGCTCATAGGGGGAGTTGAGATGTTAAAATATTTGTTTCTTCTGCTTCTTGTCTTGATGGCTGGTTGCGCATCTGTAAGAAACTCATCGAATGATGTTGATCGGCATATTACAAAAGGTGATGCAAAATGAATGACCCGTAATTTTGTTCACAATCTCAAAAGTTCTTAACCACTAGCGATAACAACACTTATCGTAAAAATAGCACAGAAAATAGCCTTGTCTGTTTTATTTATTAATCTGTTACAACGCAATGGATATGATCTATACAGATCAACCTCAAAAGCAGAAAAACAGAGCCGTCAATTTAACTTATAGAATAACGCTAATGAATAAAGCTATCATATCTGTTGTTTCTTATGATTTTGCTAGAGAAACACCTCATTAATATAGGGAGTTATGAAAGAAAACTCTTTTGCTGGTTGGCTCCAAAGGAGTATACAACAGAAAAATATTGCGATTGAACAAACCTGTAAAAATTCGTATATTCAGCCAACAACGACCATTCATCAAGGTTGCACTTTCAGTCTATTGTGACATAATAAAGAGCATTTTCCTCTCTCTTATGAATCCTTGGTTTTTCCTGCCTTATTTTGCACATTTCAAACAGTGGTTTTCAAAGCAATAAATAAGAGAGATTGCACTGCCTCATGCTTTATTTCTCATACTCCTTCATAGGATCACGTCCCTCACACAAAACAGAACACCATTTTTACTCCTTTCCAAATTTTTGCCAATTCGCGCGCTTGTTTTAAAGAGATATCACTTCATACAGCCAAGCCCATTTCACAACAATGTCGGTGAAGGATATCAGGATAAATCCATTAAACCCCACCATCTTTACAGTTATGAAGAAGCAAGCAAAAACCATCGTACTCTTGCCAGCGCCAAATATTGCAAACAAGCCTTTGTGCTTATGAGCATTCATAAGAGGCGTTTTTACTTCTATCTTGAATGTTTTTATCCAAACACCAATCCCGTTTATGACGTGTAAGTGAAAAACTTTAATTGATGCAGTATGAGAGAGATGTGCAATAAGAAAATCTTACCATATTTGGAACTATCAATTTATTGTGAAAACGATGAATTATCATTATAAATCAAACTATTACAAAGAGAATGAAATACACGTTCATGGTAAAGCGAATAAGACGTTACGTGGGTGATTTAGAAATGAGAAAAATGTTTGAAGCACATAACAAATTTATTGTTATCCACGGATTCATCAAAAATCTTAAGGAAATTTTAAACTATTCGCAGCAATAAAACTTGTATAGTATTTTATTTATATATCTGTATGGATTTTTTGTTTATTATGTGTATATTGTACTTTACATATTGGAATAAATAGGGGTTCTTATGAAAAAAAAATATTTAATATCGATGTCTATAGCCACTTTAATGGCCACTTCTGCGGTTGAAGCAGCTGATACAATAGCTCTTCCAGAGGTAAAATCAAATGTTATCAAATCAACTGTCCCAGCGATTGTTGTTTCTCCACCTTTTTCTTGGACGGGCTTATATTTTGGAGGACAACTTGGTGGTTTTTCAAGCAAAAGCATTTTAAATTATTCTGCAGATGCGACAACTGGAAAATGGGCTTGGGTTGATAAGACATTATCACCTAAACCATCGGGATTTATAGGAGGGGGATATTTAGGTTCTAATATTGATCTAGGCAACAATCTTGTTCTCGGTGTTGATACGGACTTCATATGGTCTGGTAAAAAAGATACTCAAACGGGTAAGACAAGAGAAATTCTAGATGATGATGATCTCGATTCCATTAATGAAGTCTTCAAAGAAGCTGGAATTCGCATTGTAAAGCCTGCAGCTCAAGATGAAACGATTCCCAATTATGGTGATCTTGTTGTGAGCAGTGTCACTTTGAAAGAAAAATGGGCTGGTGCTACACGTATACGTATTGGCTTTGCTTCTGATCGGGTTATGCCCTATATCTCAGGGGGTATTGCCTATGCACAGATGCAATATACCATGTCCCTTTTATCAAAATCCCAAGAGGACCAATCCATAATCTTTGCTTCTGGCAATGTACTCGATGAAACAAAAACAATGATTGGTTATACGCTTGGCGGTGGTCTTGATTTTGCCGTAACCAATGATGTTGTTCTGCGTACAGAATATCGCTATGCAGATTTTGGTAAAAAGAAGTTTGGAAAAGATAAACTTGAAATTGACTACAAAACAAATGATTTCCGCGTTGGTATTGCTTATAAATTCTAATTTATTGCAACATTAAATTGCTCAAAAGCCCTGCCAAAGGCAGGGTTTTTATTTTACTCCGTGAGGTATAAGATAACAGATTGATTTATCATACTCATAGAGGAGGGTTATTCATATTAAATAACCCTCTCCAATATCGTAAGATTTTATCATTGCAAATCTCTTCCATATTAAATCAATCAAAATGACTGGTTTGCACATCATAAACAGGATGAGCATGGTGATAAAGACCAGGCAACAAGGGAGTAAAAACGCCTCTTATGAACAATCTCAAACGCCAAAGTCTGTCACACCATTTAGAAGAATAGTGTGATAGTGCTATCTTGCTCCTTCATAAGCGTAAAGATGGGAGAATTCAGTGGATTTACCTTATGCCCTCATTCAGAGGTGCCACCGTGAAATAAACTTTGGAACATTATTTGGAACATTAAAAGAATTCTTAAAACAAGCACATGAATCTGTAACGCTATAGCGTTTTTATGTTGACTTATGGATATGCCCATGAAACAATACCCTTAGGAGTAAAATAAAGATCAAGGCGTCAAATCTATGAACAAATTTTCATGGTTTTATGATAAAGATAAACGCTTTATTTTGTAATAATTTTTACCAATCTGTTCTTTTTAACAACCATAATACAGGCATTAAGAAATCATATCGTTGTTAAAAACCCTTTACGTAACAACTTTTGCTATCAAATTATTTACTATGAGAAACCATAGTTTCAACAGTGACATATGATAGAGATGTTATTTCTGCTCTTTACTCTGATAATTTTGCGCAAGACCATGAGAACAATAAGCAAAATGACCAAATCTGTTCTGTTTTGCTCTCATTTTTTCCAAAAGCCTTCTTTCCATAATTGTGCATAAATTAAGGCTTTATCTGCTATTATAACAACAGCCTTACACAAAACAGCAAATGAGACGGCAGGTTGCTGATTTTGAATTTTTTTCCTTGCTCAAAAAACGAAGTTCTGACAAATCGATAATAAGATTGTTCTCAACATATTGATTTATGAAGTTAATTCTTCATCTTGCACTATACATGAGAAACTCTACCACGATAGCTGTTCCCCTTTGCACTCCTAGTTATATGAAAGCAAACAAAATCATTCGCTCCCATAAAAGGGGAGCATGCAAATAACATCAAAGAATAAAAATGCCACTCCATAAATGCTTTCAAACACATCCTCTCCATGCCAAGGTTTTTGATAACATTGGCAGCTGGTAAATATCATAGACTGATTTGCCACTCCATAAATGGACAGATGAGTGATGCTCTATAGCCTTCTATGGCGGAAGGATTGACATCATCCATAGGCACCATCAAAAATAGCTTCATATTGCCTGACAACAGGCATAGGAATTTACGGCATGATAGGGTACTGTTTTTCAGCATTTTTTAACATGAGAAACTCACCCCCATGATATGCCCCATTAAAGGAATCTCCGCCCACTATTCATGCCATCACCCCACATGTCACTAGACAAATTCTATTTTTAAATTTTCATGCAACTTTTTTAGCAAAACAACAATATAGAGTGAATGAATATGGGATATTTTAAGAAGCATAGAGCATATTTTGCCAGCACAGCAGATTAGTATTCCAACGATTGTTCTTTTTTAGATTGTCTTTATGTACTTTAGAAGAAAAAACAATCCAGAAAGATATAATACAGAGGAGCATGAGATTGTATTTATATCTATAAATATGTCTTATAGCCCTGTCCTGAAGAGGCAATATCTATAAAACGATAGCTTTGAGAAAGTTACAAATCATTCATTGGAAATAAAGGCCAACGCTTGTAAAGTGGTGCTGTTTTAATAAGCCATAGTCCAGCTCCATCTGCATATTTGCCTTTAGGCAAATTCTTTACAGAGTGGACGGATAATCTATTATGTGTTCTTGTTTTCCTCATCACCTTTTAAACCACCTTTTGAATTGCGCTTTTAACGCATTTATCAGATATCAAAATCCTCTATAAAAGACAGTTAAGGAATAAAAAAATCAATAAAAACAACAAACTATCAATTAAACAAGATAAACAATGATATCAGGTAACACTGCATAGAATTTATAAATTATAGAAGCTCTAAAGTGGTGCGGGTGGTCGGACTCGAACCGACACTCCTCTCGGAACCAGATTTTGAGTCTGGCGCGTCTACCAGTTCCACCACACCCGCACACTGTCATAAAGAACAGATTTGTTCATTATCCCTCTGCACTATATGAAGAAGAACAGATTCGTCAACAGCAGATTTTTTGTTTTTGCACAATCGGTATAATTTTTGTTTCATAAGTTATAAAGAATATTTTTTTTAAAAGAATTTTTAAAATATTTGTTTTATCTCCTTTATGGGCGCGTAATTCGTAAAGTTTTTACCTATTAGGCTTATGAAAGCCCTCATGATATTAAACAGATTAAAGCTTTGGACTATTTCTTTAGCAAATCGGCGCACAGCGCCCCATTGGCTTGGTTTCATTGCCTTTATTGAAAGTTCTATTTTTCCAATTCCGGTAGATGTTTTGTATATACCGATGGCTCTTGTTCATCCTAAGCGGGTTTATCGCTATGCTTTTCTTGCTACGCTGTGTTCTGTTTTGGGTGGCATTGCTGGTTGGTTTATTGGACATTTTGCCTATGACACGCTTGCCAAACCGATTTTAGAGTTTTACGGTAAAGTTGAAAATTTTGAATCCCTAAAAAACCATGCAACGCTGCAATTTTTGGTTATTTTACTGCTCACGTCAGGTTTTTTTCACCTTCCCCCTATCAAGATTGTGACGATTTTATCGGGTGTCATGGGAATACATATTGGGCTTTTCATTTTCACCTGTATTTTTGCTAGGGGAGCTCGTTTTTATCTTCTTGCTTGGCTTATTCAGCGTTTTGGACAACGAGCCATGAATTTTCTTTCCCGTCATTTAAAATGGATTATCTTGATTGGTTGTGTTAGTGTTCTCGTTGTTTATGGAATTTTCATAGCTTTTTTGAACAAGCAGTTTTTACTTTAAGGAACCTGCTCAATGGCCAGCATTTTTTCTTCTCAATCTGTTTTGCACAAGCATCTTCACCTTGAACCAAGCCGCAAAGAGCAAAGTTTATGGGCTTTTTTTCTTGCTTTTTGCCTATCAAGCACACTAGGTCTCGCACTTGGTTTTGAATATATTGGAGGCTATCTTCCTTGTGATTTATGCCTTATTGAGCGTTTTCCTTATTATAGTGCACTGCCATTTTTGCTTTTAGCAGGTTTTGGATCATGTTTTTTTCGCATTTCTTCTTGGGTACAACTTTTATTTTTTTGTGTTTTTGTCCTAATGGTCATCAGCTTTGTTTTAGCGATATATCATACAGGTGTTGAATATGGCTTTTGGCCAGCGCCCCCCAGCTGTAGTTTAAGTTCCATAAGCAGAATAACAGACGTCAACCAGCTTTTTAACCAATTGCACACCATCCACCCTCCTTCTTGTTCTGAAGCTCCCATGCGCTTTCTTTTTCTCTCATTTGCCGGTTGGAATGTGATTGGCAGTTTCTTTTATATGCTTGCTAGTTTTTATATAGCTTCAAAAGGGTTGCTTAATTCTAAAAAATAACAACCAAAGAATATGGAGCATGCTCTCCAGCTCTCTCCTTTAAAGCACAGCAGTCCTCCACGAACCTTGCCATACCACGGATCCCAACATCCGCATGCCACCCCTCAGCTGCCAGTTGTTGTTTCAATATAAGCAGTAGAACAACAGACAAGACTCGGCTCTTTAACCAACTGAACATCTCCTCCTTTTTGTTGTAAAATCTCTATGCGCTTTCTTTTTCTCTCATTTGCCGGTTGGAATGTAATTGCCGTCCCGCTTTATATGCTTGCTTTTATATTGCGGCAAAAAGCACCTCTCAGTTTCTAAAAACACCAACAATCACATGCTTTCTTCCCAACCAAACAGCAACAAAACTTCCCCACAGCACACCCCACACCCCATAATCTCCAAGAGCCAACACGGTCATCTCCCCCATCTCCTCTCACCTCCATCGCTCCTCATTCATGACCACAATTTTTGGGTAAAATCGCCAGTATTTCTTGTTTCGGCATTTTTCTGGCATCATTTCATACAATCACATTTTTCTTTCTGGCTTATTTTTTTATCTAAGCAAATTTTACTCTTTTTACACTGCAACCTTTATACATCTCTGTTGTTCTGTTTATTCCACTGCCTTTTTACAATTTTTAATTTTAGATTGACTTTGCTCTTTTTTTTCTTATATCTTTAGAACTATTCTAAAGTACAAAGGAACAGGAAATGTTGAGATCGTTTTTTTCATTTGTACAACGTAAAGCTCTGTCCTTTCGTTCTGCACAAAAAGTAATGCTTCGGGCGCTCAAAGCCAAAGAACAACATGCTACTCTTTATTTAAAATATGCCAAAGCTTTAGAGCCTTATTCTTCAAAGCAAGCAGAAATTTTTGCGGCAATGGGCATGCGAGAGCTTGAAAATTATAAAGAGCTTTTGTGCCTTTCTTGTAGCAATCGTGCAGGCACGATGGCTTCAACGGTAGACTCACGGTGTAATCGCGCAACTTTTGTAACGGCAAAGAAGCACCATAAAAGCTCTCGAAGCAAAACGGTTCACCAAGACGCCAAAAAGCCATCAAAAACGCACAGACAGCTGCTTTTGACATGGATTCAACCTGGTCTTGCCGGTCTCATGGATGGGTCTGTCTCCACTCTTGCCCCCATTTTTGCAGCCGCTTTTGCAACAGGAGATACGCACCAGACCTTTTTGATAGGCTTATCTGCTTCGGTTGGAGCAGGTCTTTCAATGGGGTTTACAGAAGCAGCCCATGATGATGGAAAATTATCGGGTCGTGGTTCTCCGCTTAAAAGGGGTCTTGCCAGCGGTATTATGACAACGCTAGGAGGATTAGGTCACACGCTTCCTTATTTGATCAACTCTTTTTATCTCGCGACAGTTATTGCCTTTATCATTGTTTTTTTCGAACTATGGGCTATTGTTTGGGTGCAAAATAAATTCATGTCGACTCCTTTTTGGCGTGCATCTTTACAGGTTATTATTGGTGGTGCTCTCGTTTTTGCCACGGGTATTCTTATTGGGAGTATCTGAAAGAAAACACTATGGGAAAGAAGTATTTACTATCCAAAACAAGCAAAAAAAGCTGTTATCCCCAAAGACCTTTAGCTGCTTGTTTCAAAAGCAATCTTTTGTTAGAGTTGTGCTTCTTTTTTACATTTTGGAGATGCTTTGACCATGCCCTATACGCACCTGAACAACCAAAAGAGCCCCTCTTCATCGAATGCATCCCCTCATCTCACTCAAAAGGTAACCTTATCAATTGAGCGCCTTGAACACGGACAAGGTTTAGAACTCCCGCACTATGCCACAGCAGGTTCTACTGGACTTGATCTAAGAGCTGCACTTGGTGAAAAAGAAACGCTCACACTTACACCTGGAGCGCGCGCCCTTATTCCAACGGGTCTTATCTTTCACTTAACCCCTGGGTTTGAAGCACAAATACGGCCACGCTCAGGCTTAGCCTTAAAACACGGTATCACATGTTTAAATGCGCCTGGAACCATTGACAGCGATTATCGCGGTGAAGTTAAAGTTTTGCTCATCAATTGCGGACAAGAGGACTTTATCATTGAACGAGGCATGCGCATTGCCCAAACGGTTATTGCACCGGTTCTTCAAGTCAATGTTCGTGCCCTAGAACCAAATGAACTTGAAGCAAATGAAAAAGAAAACAGCAATACGGGAAGCCGAGGCACCGGTGGTTTTGGTTCCACAGGTCACGACTAAACAGCAGATTATGTGGGGAAAAAACGTACCTTTTTGCCAGCAAACAGTGCAATGATTCTCGTAGATGTTATTTTTACTAAGTTTTCTTGGCTTAAAGCACAAAGGCATCCATACTCTGGATGAGTCAGATAGCCTCCCATACATAAACAGCAAGAACCATTGAGTACAATGAACCGGTCGTGGAATTCTGCTCATCAATTGTGGATAAAAAGACTTTATTATTGAATGAGGCATGCATATTGCCCAATCAAGCATTGCATCAGTTTTTTTAAGGTGGTGTTTGTGCCCTTAAGCCAAATGAACTTGAAGCAAATGAAAAAGAAAACAGCAATGCGAAAAGCCAATACATGAAGGATCTCGCTTCGCCAAGAGATTTCTCTTAACAAAATCGTCTACTTTATAGGAGCAACAGTTTCCACTGCAGCAGGCTTAGCGTTTACCACATCGCTGACTGACGGTGCAACTACACCATTTGTGACGTTTTCTGCTGTGTCCTCTGGTGCCCTTGTAGCACTTACTGTTCCGCCATTTTCTGTCTCTTTTGCCATAATGTGGGAAGATTTCTGCAACCCCATAAGTCCAACTTTGCTATATCCAGCAGTGCGGATTTGATTGAGTAAATCCACCACAGCCCCATAATCAATTTCACTATCGGCTTTGATGAGAATCTTTGTTTCTCGATTTTTCTTTGTTTCCTTCAATAAGGATTCCACAAAAGTTGTTTGGTTGACAAGATGTTCCCCCACATAAAGGGCACGATCTTTTTGCAAAGTCACATAAAGAGGCTCGTCTTGTTGAACTGGGAGAGGGGTTTGCGTTATGGAAGGGAGTTGAACAGGAATAACCGATGTCGCCAAAGGTGCCGCCACCATAAACACAATAAGCAATACGAGAACAACATCGATAAAAGGGGTTACATTGATTTCACTGTGTAATCCACTCTCATCGAAATCCCAATGATCATTAAAATCTTCTTTCATTTTTTATGACTTTTTTGTTGTCTGCGCCTATCGAGTTCACGGCTTAACAGTCTTTCAAGCGCAGCGGCAATATCTCCTAAATCGTTGCGATAACCACTCAAAGCGCGCATCAAGCTATTATACATAACAACAGCAGGAATTGCTACAAAAAGCCCGATAGCCGTCGCCAGCAAGGCTTCGGCAATTCCAGGAGCCACCACATCAAGCCTCGTTGTTTGAGACTGTGCAATACCAATAAAAGAATTCATGATTCCCCAAACGGTGGCAAACAACCCAACAAAAGGAGCAACAGCACCAATGGTTGCAAGAACAGCGCTACCGCATGCAACACGCCGCACAGCATTAAGCAAGCAGCGTGACAAAAGCGAATGAACCCTCACCTTTACTCCCTCATTCATATCGCGCATATCGCGTGCAATCTCGTCATACTGATTGAACTCCTCATAAAAGAGGGGATGTTCACCAATCATGACGTGTGCTTCTTGTTGTATTCCCCGTTGCATCTCTTGTCTTGCCATGTACTTTTCATGAGAGCCACCACTGGTTCCCTCATGACCCACAAAATGGGTCTGCTGTGTAGAAAGATACACTTCTTTAAGAACTTCCTTAAGAAAGAGCACACCAGCTCCCTTACTTTCTTTCAAGCTAGCAGCCAAACGCGTGAGAGTCTGAGCATTAAGAGTCAATTGAAGTTCATGACGCACTCTTCGTTTTGCCACAGTAATCTCAATCATTTTAACAAAAGCAATTGTCCAAGATGTAAGAGAGGCAAGCAATAAAAGAACGATAACGGCTTTTACAACAAAATCAGCAGCCATAAACATAGCAAAAGGGGAAAGATCGTGCATTGCCAATACAGCAGACGCGCTCTCTAAGGGTACTGTTTCAGATTCCATTTTTGTCTCACACGGTTGTGGTTATCATTTTTTGGTCTTACAGCTGTGTCATCAGCCCCCGTAGCATCACTCTTCCACAACAACGCTGCGTCCCTGTTAACGTCACTCTGTATTCGTCTTAAAAAATAAAACTTGATAAATCAAGTATAGTTTTATTTCAGAAAATGTCTCTTTCAAGAGGATTTTTAAAAGAATTTTCACTCATAAATTCAAAGCAATTCATTCAGGGAAAAAACAACTTGAATAACAAACTCTCTATTACCTTCAAAGTTGCTGTATAATAATAATCTCTCAAAGAGCATACCAACAATTATAGCAAAGAAAAGAAATATTTTTCACTTCAATACTTCTGATTTAAACCGAGAAAAGAGCTTTACTTAGCACAGCACAAAAAGAATAAACAAAGAACAACCACTCAAACAAACCACCATACCTACCACTCTCACAACAAGAGACAGAACCATATTGGGATCTGGAACATTGTTAGAACATTTACGGGTTTTCAGCTTCATAAGTGTAAAAATTGGTGAAATCCAAGAAAGTTTATAGTTTTCACGAAAAGATTTTACACCATCCAGAAACGCCGTTATAGAATGGCTAAATGTGTCTTTATAAGAGGCATATGAATTCACAACACGATGGTATTCTATTTCGCGGCATTTTTTGCATGAAGACCATACCCCTGCTCCATTAACAGGCCCTCTGCACTCCATTAATGTCCTCACCCCACAAGCCTCACTGAACAAATCTTATTTTGAAGTTTCCATACAAATTTTTCATCAAGAAAACAACGCAGAAAGACAGAAAACTGTCGATATTATGGGGATCTAGCAAAGATCATAATAGTATCGATATTCTTAATATAAGCATAAAAGCAGTGGTATTTTACAGATTTTTTTGTCATACCATTTATGGGCAAAATGCCTCTTCTCCTCATACCTTAAAGGACAAAGAATCTTAAATCCTATGGATTAAACAATCCAGCCCCTCTAGGTTTGTTCTCTGCTAACCATTTATATGGTTCACTTCCACAAAGCTCAACAAGCAAATCAAGCTCTGAATATGCACAGCACAGTTGAAAAAGACTGAAAATGGAAATCTTCTTCTATGTTTGGTATCACAACAGCTCAAACGACGCTCTTTTGCGGTATCATAAGATCATCCAACGAGATTCCTAACGAAATTTCCCACAAGACTCATTCTATCTAAAAACATTTTTAAATTGCCCAAAGAGAGGGAACCAAAAAAAGCGTTTAGCGTTACAAAAGCAGTGAAAATTTTTATTCCAAAGCAAATGATCACTATGAACACACAAAAGAGACAAATACTGAATAATGATAAATCAAGAGAGGGAAAAAGCATCATGGCAAATCATAAAACAACACAAAACAATAAAACGACAGAAGAAAAAGATTTCCAAGGACAGCTAGAAAAGTTACGTGGTGAAATTTCAGGGATAACCTCAACACTGACAGATCTTGGTGCCAGCAAATTGAGCGCTGCCAAAAACAAAGCTGAAGAACTGTATAACTCTGCAAAAGAAAATAGTGAAGACATTATGTCTCAAGCAAAAGAAAAAATCGGCGAATTTGAACAAACCATGAACCATCATGTACGTAAAAATCCTGGCAAAAGCGTTTTGTTTGCGGCAGGTGTTGGTTTTATTCTTTCTCAATTATTGCGTCGTTAAACAATGCATAAGTTTATCGCTCCTCTTTTAAATCACCTTGTTGGTGGAGGTCTGAAAAGCACAGTTAAGCAAGTACGCCTTCAGGCAATTTGCTATGGGTTTATTGGCATTTCATTGTTTATATCGCTGCTTTTTTTATGTATCATCGGCTTTATTGCCCTCTGTTGGGTTATGAAGCCTCTTACAGCAGCCAGCACGATGTTTTTCATTTGGCTTTTTCTTGCAGGCATAGGTATTTTCATTGGCCGCATTCTGAAAGCTTATCAAAGCTACGATCAACAAAAGAAATCGGAAGAGAGGCGCCATCAGCTTATGACAGATGCCACACTTTCCAGCCTTACGCTTTTGAGCAAACATTTACCTTTTGCCAAATTGAGTGTTCCAGTGCTTGGCCTTGCGACTTATTTTCTGTGGAAAAGAGATAAAAAAGACCACTTTTCAAAGTAAGATATGCAATTGTGCAATTCTAACCCCCGTGGTGTTTTCTTTCATTGAGAGAAAACACCCTTTTCATTTTCCTCGGCCTATATTGAAACACTGTAGTACAATGAATTCTTAAGGATTTCTCTTTGGCTCTTGAACAATAGAGAACAAACCCACATCATTTCCCTTGCGCAGTAAAACTGCTTTTATTACTGCGTACATGATAAAATAATGACACTATTTGCAAGGTCATCGTCCAACAATCCAAGGTGTTTTGACTGTTAAGGACAACAATCATCAACAGCCCAACCGCTTTTATTCTCTATCTCCTTATACCTCATGTAATAAAACATCTGGTAACAACATCCATCATCTCTGCCATGAGCCACATCCAAAATCTCTAGGGCATCACCCTCAAACCATAATGCCAATGACCAGTGAGGTTGCCAGAAACATGAATTATTCCTACCTCTCCTTTTGTTAAAAAAACAGCTAAAGCCTTTCACAGATTGTATAAAAACATTCAGCTTTTCTGAAAACAAATACGCGTTTATGAAAGAGTATCATGATGGGTGATAACATCCATCATCTCTGCCACAGCAGCATCCAAAATCTCTAAGGCATCACCCTCCGCCATAATGCGAATAACCGGCTCAGTTCCAGAAGCGCGGATCACCAATCGTGCTGCTTTTCCCAAACGCTGTGCTGCTTGATCTATTGCCATTTTGACCGGATTTTCTTTCAACACATTTTTGTTTTTAATTGCTACATTTTTTAAAATTTGTGGCACAGGTTCAAAGCGTTTACATAATTGGCTCATCGGACTTTGACTTTCCTGCATACAAGCTAACACCTGCAAAGCAGCCACCAGCCCATCACCCGTTGTTCCAAAATCACTCAAGATAATATGCCCAGAAGCTTCACCACCAACATTATATCCCTTTTGGCGCATTGCTTCGACCACATAACGGTCTCCAACATTTGTTCGCACAAGTTCCAAACCTTTGTGCTCTAAAAAGCGCTCTAGCCCAAGATTTGACATAACGGTTGTAACCACACCATTACCCTGTAACCGTCCGGTTTTATGCCAATTTTCAGCAATCACAGCAATCAACTGATCTCCATCAATTGTTTGTGCTTTTTCATCCACCAAGAGAACACGATCTCCATCGCCATCAAGAGCAATCCCCACATCGGCACGCACTTCATGAACTTTCTTTTTTAAAGAAGTCAAATCCGTTGACCCACATTTTTGATTAATATTGGTCCCATTTGGTGTATCATGAATAGCGAACACCTCAGCTCCCAGTTCCCACAGAGCACGTGGAGCAGCTTTATAAGCAGCGCCATTGGCGCAATCCACAACAATACGCAAGGCATCCAACCGAACATCACGTGGCAAAGTTCGTTTAGCATATTCGATATAACGATAAATATCCCCCTCGACCCGTTTTGCATAACCAATTTCAGCAGAGCTCGCTAAGGACTTTGAAAGATCGGTATCAATTAATTGTTCAATTTTTTCTTCCATTTCATCGGAAAGCTTAAAGCCATCAGGACCAAAAAGCTTAATTCCATTATCATAGAAGGGATTATGAGAAGCAGAAATCATCACCCCAAGATCAGCGCGCAGTGAGCGACAAAGCATAGCAACAGCAGGTGTTGGCACAGGTCCCAACAAAAAAGCCTCCATTCCCGCAGCTGTAAATCCTGAAACCAAAGCATTTTCCAACATATAGCCAGATAATCTTGTATCCTTACCAATCACCACACGACGCGACTGACGTTGCGAACGAAATAAAACCCCTACAGCCATCCCCACTTTCATGGCAAAATCTGGTGTTATGGGAAAAGCATTGGCTTTGCCCCGAATTCCATCTGTACCAAAATATTTTTGCGCCATCCCTAATTCCTTTATACGCACTCTTTCTTTCATCGTCCTGTTAGAACAGAAACTCTACTCAAGTGAAATTCCTTATGTGAATAAGAGCATGTGCACCCCTTCATTCTTAAATCTTTAAGCAATCAAATACCCATCACTTAGAAGAAAATCTCTACAAAAACTACAGCAAAACTCTTCATGATCTCTTGCCACTCTCCCTATTAAGTCCTAAGATTACTGATAGGAAAAACATTGGCTTTGCCCTTAAATTCTACCTGTAGCAAAATATTTTTGTGCTATCCTTACTTCCTTGGTACGCACTTTTTCTTTTATCTCCCTGTGAGAGCAGAAATTTATGAGAGCAAAACATCCTATGAATAAGAGCATGTGCACCCCTTTATTCTTAAATCTTTAAGCAATCAAGCTACTCTATACCCATCACCTAGAAAAAAATCTCTACAAAAACTACAGCAAAACTCTTCATGATCTTCTTGCCACTCTCCCTATTAAGTCCTAAGATTACTGATAGGAAAAACATTGGCTTTGCCCTTAAATTCTACCTGTAGCAAAATATCCTATGAATAAGAGCATGTGCACCCCTTCATTCTTAAATCTTTAAGCAATCAAGCTACTCCATACCCATCACCTAGAAAAAAATCTCTACAACAAAAGCGTATCAACGCTCCCAATTATGCTTCTATATCTTACACACCAAGCAATACTATCCCCGCATGTTTTACACACACGCTCCACTTAAAACAAAATCCCTCTTTAACAAAAGCAATGAACAATCCTCAGCCCTCCCCAACATTTCCATCTACTCTCAGACAACAAGCACAGAATCATCAATATCTCAGTCCTCACCATCACCAAAACACAACAATAAACGCGAAACACTTTGAAAAACGAAGAGATCTCTCTTCCCTTATAGAGGATATCATCCTCTCTCCACACTGCCTGAGAGGCGTAAGCAAGACCTACGCCTCTCAAAAAACTTTTACTTAAAATTCTTTTCACAACCAACGTTACTCAAACGTCATTAGAAGGTTCCTGTTTTCCTTTATCACGTTCCGTAGCATTTGACTTCTTTTCAGAATTGGCTTTACTCGTAGAACGGTTTACTACCTTTGTAGTTTTTTTGGGGTTTCGCGTTTTTTTCTCCGTATCATGCGATAGCATACCTTTCGATTCGGCATCATCGGCTTTTATATCACCGGATTTTGTTGTTTCCTTTCCTACTTTTGGCTCTCTTTTTTCACCCTTACCAAAATCGGTTTTATCGGCATCATCTTTTTTAACACCGGCATCCTCAACATTTGTTTTCTCAGCTATTGCTGTATAAGCCTCTGCCTTCATGGTTCCCGTTTTAGGTACAGAAGACGTACGCGGAGCAGCATTTTCATCTTTTTGGGTTCGTGAAGGAGGTTTTCCAACGATGACTTCATTAATTTCAGCACCGGTTAAAGTTTCATATTCCAACAAGCCCCGTGCTAAAGCAAACCATTCTTTTCTTTTTGTGTTCAGAATTTCGGTAGCACTTTTATAAGCATTATCGATAAGTTTACGCACTTCAGCATCGATCATGCGAGCAGTTTCTTCAGAGACATTTTGTGTGCGTGCCACAGAATGCCCTAAAAAGACTTCATCCTGATTATCACCATAGGCCACATTGCCAAGCAGATCAGAGAAACCCCAACGTGTAATCATGGCACGCGCTAATTTTGTTGCTTGTTCAATATCGGAAGCAGCACCAGAAGTGATATTTTCCTTACCAAATTTTAATTCTTCGGCCACTCGTCCTCCCATCATGATGGCCAAACGAGAAATCATCCAGCGATAACTCATGGAATAGCGATCGCCTTCAGGCAATTGCATAACCATTCCCAAAGCTCTTCCTCTTGGCACGATTGTCGCTTTATGAACGGGGTCGGCAACAGGCACGTTAAGCGCGACGATAGCATGTCCTGCTTCGTGATAAGCGGTGAGTTCTTTTTCTTCTTGTGTCATAGCGGTTGAACGGCGTTCAGCGCCCATCATCACCTTATCTTTAGCATCTTCAAACTCTTGCATCGTGACGACTCTTTTATTTCGGCTAGCAGCCATCAGAGCCGCTTCATTGACAAGATTCATCAGATCAGCACCAGAAAAGCCTGGTGTTCCTCTTGCTAAAACTTTCAAATCCACATTAGGAGCTAGAGGCACGTTGCGCACATGCACTTTTAAGATTTGCTCACGTCCAGAGACATCAGGGTTTGGCACCACCACTTGACGATCAAAGCGCCCTGGTCTTAACAAAGCAGGGTCGAGTACATCAGGACGGTTGGTTGCGGCAATAAGAATGATACTTTCATTAGGCTCAAAACCATCCATTTCGACCAACAACTGGTTTAAAGTTTGCTCACGTTCATCGTTTCCGCCTCCAAGTCCCGCACCACGATGGCGTCCCACGGCATCGATTTCATCAATAAAGATAATACAGGGGGAATTCTTTTTAGCCTGTTCGAACATATCGCGCACGCGGCTTGCCCCAACACCAACAAACATTTCGACAAAATCGGATCCTGAAATGGTAAAGAATGGCACATTGGCTTCGCCTGCCACAGAACGTGCCAGCAAAGTTTTACCCGTCCCTGGAGGACCAACCAGCAAAACACCCCGTGGAATACGTCCCCCTAAGCGTTGAAATTTTTGTGGTTCACGTAAAAATTCGACAATTTCTTGGAGATCCTGCTTTGCTTCTTCCACGCCAGCGACATCTTGAAAAGTAACGCGCCCCTGCGCTTCGTTTAGCAATTTTGCTTTTGATTTACCAAATCCCATTGCCCCGCGTGATCCATTTTGCATTTGTCGCATAAAAAAGACCCACGCCCCAACAATAATAATAACAGGCAGCAAGGAAAACAGCAGATTAAGGAAGATACTATTGCCAGAGCTTTCAGGAATAGCTTTTACATTTACATTTCTGTTTTCCAATTTTTGTATCAAACCTGGATCTCGTGGAGCATAAGTTGAAATAACTCTGTGCTCAATGGTTTGTCCTGTTAATTTCTGACCTTGAATGGTCACAGATTTCAACTCATTATTCTCGACTTTTTTTAAAAATTCGGAATAAGAAATCTCTCCACCTCCAGAACGCTGGCTATCTCCATTAAAGAGAGAAAACGACACAATCAAAATCAAGGCAATAACTCCCCAAATTAGGAGAGAGCGGTAATTGGAATTCATATTCAGCCCACTTAATTAAATCTATATACTTTAAATAGTTTCCCTTAACATATAACCTTGTCTGCTCCTTGCCAAGGTATGAGAAGATGTTTATTGTCTTTTAGAGTGATTTTTCTCTATCTTTTCACCTCAATATTAAAAAAAGGTTCCACAATATTGACGAAAGCGGCATCTTCACATGAGAAAAGCCAATGGAAAGGTGCCATAATTCTCTTGACGATAATATTTTTCTGAACAACAGAATGATCTGTGAACTCTGGAATATCATAGCCTTTGTCATTTGAGATCATCAGCAGCGATTGTAAAGAGGGAAAATGAGGATTTTCAAGATCAACATGTCTCTTTTTAAGGAGAGATTTTAGTTCCTCTAAACCCGCTGCTCCAACCTTTATGGCATCAGTTCCATGATTGATAATCTGATAGCGCCCATCCCATAAAACCGTTGTTTTTGGCTCAACGATCACCTCCCTCATATTTCGCGCTTCGCGCCAAAGAGCAATTCCATGTCCATTATACTCAACGACCGATCCAGCATAAGTAAAACGCCGCTTTTCTGATGAATGAAGAGACAATTTTTGCATAAGCGTGGTCAATTTTTGCTGGGGAAGCAAATAAAAACCTCCTCCCATCAACACGGTAAACAGCCCAACAACAAATGGGAAACCTTGGTCTTGCTGGAGAAACGGTGCAGGCTTTGCAATAAAACAACGTCCATATTCCACCATAATATCCAGTGCCAACATCAAATCGGCAATCATTTGTGCCTGTTGACGACGCTTCCGTGCCGCTTCATGAATCTTTTGGGCAATACTGGCAAGCTTTTTGGCATGAAGGGATTGGCGCACACGCACGCGTTCAAAATTGCAATTTTCATTGCTTGGATCATCAATCCATGTTTTATCCTTAAAGCGCAAATAAGCACGCAATGTTTCGCGTTTTACACCAAGGAGCGGACGAATCAAACGAACTTTTTGACGCAACACCGCTTCGCGCGCCATACAAGATAAACCACGCGCCGGCATTAACCCATGATTTTTTTCGGCAACAAGACAATTTTCCCACGCAATATTTTCTCTAAATTCTATAAAATGCACTCCACTACGCACACCCTCACAGGCTCCGCCTTGCGCAACACCTGCAGGTACCTTTACATAAACTCCATCATGCACATTACAGGCTTCATCTTGTACGACACCAGCAGGACCCCTCGCATAAACCCCATCATGCCCACGCTCCCAAGCCCCACCTTGCGACCCCTTATTTCTTTGGAGCCGCCAAGACCGCATCTGATAAGTTTCCACCTGATCATTGAGCGTGTGCCCTGTCATAATAAGTGTTGCACCTTGTTTTTGCGCTTCTTGAAACAACAAATCATAGCGTGCCACACGAGCACTTGAAGCGATCTGCGTCTTGGGTTTTTGCCCCTCCCACCGCAAAATGACATGTTTAATGCGATGGGCACGACAAATTTCTGCAACGATGAAAGCTTCACCAGCTGATTCCTCACGCAATTGATGATCAACGGTGACAGCAACCATTTCTGGAGGAGAAGAGAGAGTTTTTAAATGGTCTTTGACTAAAAACAGCAAAGCCAAAGAATCACTCCCTCCTGAGACCGCAAGGATCAATTTTTTACACTGGATAAAATCCGATGTTTTAAAGAGATTTCCTGCTAGTCTAATGCACACCGTGGATGACCTCACTCCTTTTTAAAGGTTTACAAAAGATAGACTCTAAGCTTTTAGAGTATTTTTCTTTTTGAGCAGAAAGTGCGCAGGCCTGTTTATTGGGTTCAAGAGCCACCATAATTCTCGCTAATTTCAGCAAAATCTCAGAAGTGTAGGCTTTCTTTTTGTCTGCATACCAGACATTAAGATAAACTTGTGCTGCTTCATGATAGCGTTTTTGTCCCAATAAAGCCTCTGCTAACCAAAACAAAGCATCATCATTCAAAGGATCTTTTTGATAACGCTGTTGAAAAACACAAAAGGCTTTTTCGGCATCAACATAATGGGCAGAAAGAAGAGCATCATAGCCTTTTTTATACAATTCTTGAGAAGAGAGAGAAGCGATATCTTGCCCCTGCTGTGGTTCGATACCAATGCTAGTTCCATGGGTTTTCTCTAAGAACTTACGCGCTTCCTGCAAATGGTCCTCTATTTGCTTCATATCTTTATGCATTTCTTTCAGATTTTCATCTCCAACAGCACTTTCAAAGGCACAAGAATAAACAGAAGAGCCTTGTTTATCAAAAAGCTGGTGGAACTGCTTTTGAACATTTTGCAGACTGTTATGCTCAAGCACCGTTTTTATATTATGCAAGAGTTTATCCAAATCATAATCTTTAAAAAGAGTCTTTTGATTTTCTAGAAGTAACTCTCGACTTTGCTGAGCTCCCTGAAAAGAGAGATCCGTAGCATCCGCCGCTTTTTCTACAGCACCAGAAACAGCTTTATGCACCGCATCAGCAGCTTTTTCCGCCGCGCCAGCAGTAGCCTTATTGACTACATTGGCAGCTTTATCAGCTGCACCAGTAGTAACATTCTCCACCGCATCTGCTGCTTTATCAGCCGCGCCAGTAGTAACATTCTCCACCGCATCTGCTGCTTTTTCTGCAGCACCAGTAGTAACATTCTCCACCGCATCTGCTGCTTTTTCTGCAGCACCAGTAGCAGCCTTCTCCACCGCATCTGCTGCTTTTTCTGCAGCACCAGTAGCAGCCTTCTCCACCGCATCTTCTGCTTTTTCTGCAGCACCAGTAACAGCCTTCTCCACCGCATCTGCTGCTTTTTCTGCCGCACCAGTAGTAACATTCTCCACCGCATCTGCTGCTTTTTCTGCCACGCCAGTAGTAACATTCTCCACCGCATCTGCTGCTTTTTCTGCCGCGCCAGTAGTAACATTCTCCACCGCATCTGCTGCTTTTTCTGCCGCGCCAGTAGTAACATTCTCCACCGCATCTGCTGCTTTTTCTGCCGCGCCAGTAGCCTTATTCACTACATCGCCAGCTTTTTCTGCCGCACCAAAATCTGAATCGTCCTTAGAATATTGGGTAAACCAGCGTGCTGCACTTTGAACAGATGAAGCAGAACAAGCTATGAGAACGGCCATATAGAAGACAGTTCTCCAATTTTTTTTACCAGACATCCACATAGTTTTCTCCCCTCTATGCTCATTGTTAATAACCATTCATGTTATTTCAATGTTGTAACCGCACGACGATTTTGGTTCCAACAGGAAATATCATCACACACTGCTACAGGTCTCTCTTTCCCATAGGAAATCGTCTGAATCCGTTGTGCGGAAACGCCAAGAGAAATCAAATAGTCCCGTACAGCGACAGCACGACGCTGTCCAAGTGCTAAATTATACTCACGCGTTCCACGTTCATCAGCATGACCTTCAATCATAATAGAATAATGAGGGTAATGAAGCAACCATTCTGCTTGGCGCATTAAAACACGTTCAGCATCAGAATCAATGGAAGAAGAATCAAGACTAAAAAACACCCGATCTCCAACATTAACCGTAAATTCCTGTCCCGAACCTGGTCCTGTTTGATTCAAACCAGCATCATTTAAATAAGCGCTATTCATAGTATTGAGTGTACTACCACGCTCTTTTCCACAACCAACCAAAGACAGTGAACCAAACAACAGCATAGCTAAAGGATGAAGGATAATATTTTTGGTAGAGCGCATGTATTCATTCTCCTTAACGAGTGCCCATAAAAATTGAAAGGACAAATTCTTTCAAAAACGCCTCAAGAATAATTGCTAATTCCTAATGAAGAAAAAATTTTTTCATTTTCTAGCGATTACCCTTCATTTAAATTTCTAATCGTCCTTTTCATCCCCAAACTTTCAGCATTGAGATGAAAATGCATTTAAAGTTAACCATTTATTTATGCATCATCCTCTTGACGGCTTTTTTGCAGTGCATTGAGTTTTGCAAAAACCTTATCAGCATCAAAACTCTTGTTATGATTATTTTCCATATGATCCTCATGCAGATCAACATTTTCGGTCACGGAAGCAGGCAGTAGAGATTTATCGCCCTCTAAAGAGACAGGACGGTTTTTTGCCGCACGTTGGAGTTCAAAGTCCAAATCAATTTGTGAACATAGTCCCAATCCGACAGGGTCAAGAGGCACCAAATTTGCACTATTCCAATGGGTTCTCAGGCGAATTTGCTCAATGGTTGCTTTTGTCGTACCAATCAATCGTGCAATCTGTGCATCTTTTAATTCGGGATGATTGGTTACCAACCATAAAATACCATTGGGACGATCTTGACGTCGAGAAAGAGGAATATAGCGTGCACCTTTTCGTTTTTTCTCAGGAATCCTTACCCTAGACTCGGAAATTTTTAAGCGTGCATTTTGATCAGCCTCCACCCGAGCAATTTCACTGCGTGTCAACTGCCCAGAACTAATGGGATTAAGCCCCTTAATACCATGAGCAGCTTCACCATCAGCAATAGCTTTCACTTCCAACACGTGTAATTTACAAAACTCTGCAATTTGATCAAAAGAAAGAGCAGTGTTATCAACCAGCCAAACGGCGGTGGCTTTGGGCATCAAAAGTTGCGTTGCCATCTTTATCATATCCTCTCACTTTGCCTCTTTGAATAATTATTGAGGCAGATTATTGCTCCCTCTGGAGCACTGGATCTTTTTCTTACACATCAGGTTTTCTTCACTCCCTCTTAAATTAAAGCGAGTTATGAAATAAACCACTTTTGCCATGAAATTATATTCTTTTATAACCTTATTTTTGCTACACGACAAGAGATCTGTCTTGTAATACTCCTCAACAGAGTATCTTTACCTTTAAGATGAATTTTTTTATAAAGGATTTATTTGATTACTTCATCTTGATACTGTGGCATATTTATTCTAGTGGGATGTGTGTTTCATCGCCTAAGATTTTGGGAACACTCCCTTCGAGAAAGAAAGCCCCAAACTGGAAGGAAAACTATGGCAGGTCATTCACAATTTAAAAATATTATGCACCGCAAAGGACGTCAAGATGCAATGCGTTCGAAAATATTTTCCAAGCTTGCACGCGAAATTACCGTTGCAGCCAAACAAGGCGCTCCTGATCCAGCCATGAATCCACGCTTAAGGCTCGCTGTCCAAAATGCTAAAGCACAATCTATGCCAAAAGACAATATTGAACGCGCCATTAAAAAAGCATCAGGGGGCGATGTCGAAAATTATGATGAAGTACGCTATGAGGGCTATGGTCCAGGCGGTGTTGCTGTCATTGTCGAGGCCTTAACGGATAACCGTAACCGCACCGCTTCAAATGTACGTGCTGCTTTCACCAAATCGGGTGGTGCACTCGGAGAAACCGGTTCTGTCAGCTTCATGTTTAATCGGATTGGCGAAATAATCTATAAGCCGGAAATAGGAACAGCAGACAGTATCATGGATGCCGCCATTGAAGCTGGTGCAGACGATGTGCAATCAGAACAAACAGGACATCATATTACTTGCGCTTTTGAAGATATTGGTGAGGTTTCTAAAATGCTTGAAGCCACACTTGGCGAAGCAGAATCAATTAAAACCATCTGGAAAGCCACCACCCTTGCACCTATAGATGAAGAAAAAGCTTTATCCGTTTTACGGCTTATTTCCACATTAGAAGAAGATGATGACGTGCAAAATGTCTATGCTAATTTTGATGTGAGCGATGAGGTTTTAGCAAAACTATCTGGTTAACTTCCACGCGACTATCCCACAGAGACTATCATGATGTTATCATTGTGTATATTCGCCTTTCCATGAGAGCCCACTGTCTATACGAAGGCGTCTCACTTTTCATCTTTACCACAACAAACAAGCCCTGCTTCAAATGCGGGGCCATTTCACACAGACTCTCAAACATTTTTCATAAAAAGCACAACAATTTCTCACCATGCTTTTTTTCAGAATTCTTTGTCTCAAAACATTATTTCCTTAAAAGAAATGATAGCAACGGCAAGAACACAAAAGAAAGAGAAACTGACAACAATTCAAATCAACAGATTAAAAAACACAAAAAACACCTCCCTTAAACCGTCAAGATGCCTTATTATCGCATAAATTACATGATGCCTCTGCGTGCTCAATCATCATGTTGAACAACGCATCTGAAATCTAAAAACGTTTGCCAACAAATGTCCCCCCTCAAAAATTCTCTCAAAATTCCCGCATCTATAAATAATGGCAAATGTGGGATAAAACGCACAACCTCTTCAACGGCTTCATCAACAACGCCTCCCTCAAGCTGTAGATGCTCATTCTCATCAAATCACATGATGCCCTTTGCACGCTCAATCACCAGTTCATTTATTGTATAGCAAGCAACGGCGACCATGCAGGATCAGATGCATCATTGGGGGTTGGCAATTGGCGTTCATTGCGTCCGGTAATATCAATCATATAAAGTTTTGGCCCCATCCCTGGATTTTTGCGAAAGAACATGAGAACGCGTCCATTAGGCGCCCAAGTTGGACCTTCATTGTGAAAACCTGTGGTTAAAATACGCTCTCCTTGTCCATCAGGACGCATAACACCGATAGAAAATTGCCCTTCTGATTGTTTTGTAAAGGCGATATAATCACCCCGAGGTGACCAAATGGGTGTAGAATAGCTTCCCTCCTTTGAGGAAATACGCTGAATATTGCTTCCATCCGCATTCATGGTGTAGATTTGTGGCTTTCCACTACGGTCTGATGAAAAGACAATTTGTGACCCATCTGGGGAATAAGAAGCAGATGTATCAATAGCTGAAGTTGTTGTAAGCCGTGTCATTGTGCGGGTGCGTAAATCCATAGTATAAAGATTTGCACTCCCATCATTTTGCAACAAACTCATAATGACTTTTTGTCCATCAGAGGAAAAACGCGGAGCAATGGTCATATTTTCAAAAGTTCCTATTAACTCTCTTTGCCCCATTTCAATTTGCTGCAAATAAACATGGGGCACTTTATTGTGCTCGTAAGCCATATAGGTAATTTCTTGCCGTTTTGGTGAAAAGCGTGGAGTAAGAACCAGTTCACTCCCATCAGACATATAGATCAAATTTGCTCCATCTTGATCCATAATCGCTAAGCGTTTAATGCGTGCATTTTGAGGACCTGTTTCATCGATAAAAACAATCCGTGTATCAAAATAACCACTTTCTCCTGTCATCTCACTATAGATCTCATCAGCGATCATATGCGCAACCCGCCGCCAACGTTCTGTTGCAGTATAAAAACGGCGTCCTTTGAGCTGACGCTTCCCAAAGACATCCCATAAACGAAACTCAACTCTCAACCGTCCATCGGTTTCTCTAATAACTTGTCCGGTAACCAACCCCTGCGCTTTTATTTTTCTCCAATCAGAAAAAGAGGGATGTCTATTGGGATTAGAAATTTTTTCAAAAAAACTTTCTTTATCAAGGGGTAGAAAAAGCCCTGAGCGTTCAAGATCAGCTGTTATAACAGCCGCCATTTTAAGCCCAATCGAATCGTTAGAAACAAAATCTGTAATTGCAATGGGAATGGGATTAAAATCAGCACTTGAAATCGTGCCTTTTAGTTGTGCATGAACCGATGAAAAACTTGAAAGCCACAAAACACAAGTGACAATACACCAAGAAAGAAATTTATGTCTCGTTATAGTCATCATGGAATGTATCCTTTCATTGAAGAAAAATATCTTTGTCTTTCATCGTGTTATTTCTTGAAGGGGATCAACGTTAAAATCAAACCCCTGCCCCCACAAATCATATTGATCGCGTGGAAGGTCAGTATAAGGTTGACATGAAAAAACGGCTGCGTACACCTGCCTTATCATAATGTCTTGCTGGCTCTGTGCACCGCTTAAGGGATCAATGATTGGATCACCTATAACCATTCCTTCACGATTGAGAGTAAATCGCAACCGCACGACTGGACGGTTTTTTAAATCACCACCAAGCGCCACAAGTTTAAGCTTCTGTTGAATACACCCCCCAACAATAGTGACAAGCGTTTGTGCCATTTTTGTGGTATCATTGATATTTTTTCTTGCTCCCAGAGCTTCTGGTGTATCGGAACGTTTTGCCCCACCTCCTTGGCTACGTGCACGATTGAGAAGATTATTTTCCTCCATGGCAAGAATATCTTCTATTGTCTTATCTTTTATTTGTTGTTTTTTTTGATTGCGCGTTTGTGCATTTTGCATTTTGTCTTCTTTGGCAGGCTTTGGTTTCAACTGTGGAAGAAGAAGTTTTTCTGGCAGGGTAATTTTGGGAAGCTGTGGTTGTATTGTTTCTTGCTTTACAGGCTCTTTTTTGACCACTGGTGTCAATTCTTGTGGTGATACCATTTCTTCACTTTTACGCGCCTCTAAAGGCACTTCAGGCGTAATCTTTGGCGTATCTTCTTGCTTTTCTAAAGG
>NZ_BAABJA010000001.1:26128-284129 GCF_039543065.1 Bartonella pachyuromydis
AAGGCACTTCAGGCGTAATCTTTGGCGTATCTTCTTGCTTTTCCAAAGGCACTTCAGGCGTAATCTTTGGCGTATCTTCTTGCTTTTCCAAAGGCACTTCAGGCGTAATCTTTGGCGTATCTTCTTGCTTTTCCAAAGGCACTTCAGGCGTAATCTTTGGCGTATCTTCTTGCCTTTTCAAAGGTGTTTCTGTTTTTGATAATTCTTGTTTAGTCAATTCTGGGAAAGGTTTTTCCGGCGCTTTCTCTTCTCCTGATGGTGTGGATGTTGTTTCAACAAGTCGGGGTTTTTCTTTTGGTTTAAAAGGTGCAGAACTGTCTATCTGTCCCTCTCCTACATGGCGTGCATACTCTTTTTCTTGCGGTTTAGTAGTTGGTTTTACTGCGGGAATTGCCCGCAGGGGAGCCTCCACAGAGCCTTGCTGAGAAGAAAACTCTTGTGTCAAAGGAGCAAGGGTGATGGGAATAGCTTCCAACTGTTGTGGCAAAGAAACGGGATTAATGAAGGTAATAGCCCCCCAACTAAGAAAAATAACGTGTAGCGCAAGGGATAAAGCCAAGCCTCGTTTCATACTATGATAAGAGTCTTTGTTCATCTCTCTACCTTGCATTTTTTATTTTTAATCACTCACATATTGTTTTGCAAACAACATGTGACAGTTTATAATCATTTTATTGTGCGAGACTAGCTAACGCTACTTGTGAAAAACCTGCTTTTTGAATATCAGCGAGTAGCTTTAACACTTGTTGATATTCAACAGTTTTAGCAGCACGCACAAAAATACGTTGATGTTTTTGTGTAGGATCTTTTTCCAATTGGTTTTTGAGTTGTGCAATCAAAGCTTCAGCTGTCTCATAATACTCTTGATTAATAGCCAAGCGCCCTCGCGCATCGAGTGAAACTGTGAGTGGTGTCTTCTCCATTCGCACAGGTCCTGCTTGGCTATGAGGCAAATCGAGGGGAACACCGTTGACCAAAAGTGGCGCAGAAACCATAAAAATAATCAACAAAACTAGCATAACATCCACAAAGGGTGTAACGTTGATTTCACTCATTAGTTGACTGTGTGAACGACGCCGCCGGCGTGTTTTTTTTTGCGAAGAAGAAGCAACAGAAACGCCCATAAGCAATCCCCCTTATAATGATGAATTTGTTGTACGTGTTTCATCGAGACGCCGTGATATAATTGTCGAAAATTCATCAGCAAAATTTTCTATTTGTGCAATAATCCGTGCACTTTCACTGGTCAATTTGTTATAGGCAATCACGGCTGGGATTGCTGCAAACAAACCAATAGCGGTGGCCAACAGTGCTTCGGCAATGCCTGGTGCCACAATGGCCAGCGAAGTATTTTGAGAGGCTGAAATAGAAAGAAAGGATCCCATAATACCAATAACGGTTCCAAAAAGACCGATAAAAGGTCCTGCTGAGCCAAGTGTTGCAAGAAAGCCTAATTTTGATTCTATTTTTGCACTTTCGCGCCCTATAGTCAGATCCATAGCCTTATCAATCCGACTCTGCAAACTTATCGATGTATGGATTCCTTTTTCAAGGGACTTTTTCCACTCCACCATCGCTGCCATAAAAACCGCTGATATACTATTAGTGCGCTGACTTTTACATTCTGCATAGAGATCTTCTAGTGCCTTTCCGGACCAAAATATGCGTTCAAATTTTTTGATTTCACGCCGTATTCTGCGATAAGTGAAGATTTTATCAAAAATAATTGCCCAGCTCCATACCGAAGCCAACAGCAACAAAATCATCACAGCTTTCACAACGAAACCCGCTTGCATAAACAAATGCAATATCCCAATAATTTCTGGATTCGTAAGTTCTACATGCTGCATAATTTTTGTCCCTCTAACTGAAAGGTTCGTTTATTAAATAGAATAAAGCAGATTATTTTATAGTTTCTAAATCTAAAAAACAAATTCCCTTCTCTCTTTAGGCAAAGAGTTCATACAATATCTGTTTTTAAAGTGAATACAGTATTAAACAACAAGTGTTGCAAAAAGCTCTTTGGGTAAACGACGTGGTTTTCCTGTTTCATTAATAACAGCAATTTCAACTTTTGCCCTTACCAACATCATATCTTCATGGAAAATCTGTTGCTCCATAAAAAAGCGAGCCCCTTGCACACGATGAATTCGTGTTTTAACTATTAACAGATGATCAATCTGTGCTGGTCGTAAAAAATGAAGCTCCATATGGCGGACGACAAAAAACAATTTTTCCCCTTCCACACCTGCTGCTAACATTTTGTTATTAAAACCGGTAACGCGTAAGAATTCTGAACGTCCCCGTTCAAAAAATTCGAGATAACGCGCATGATAAACCACGCCAGAAAAATCTGTATCAGCAACATAAACACGCACTTGAAAATTATGAAACTCATTCGTAGGAGTGCTTATTAAAAAATTTGTTTCAGTCATCTGCTCTATCCTATAAAATTGTCTAAAATCATTCATTGTGTATGGAGCAGTTGAACGTGTTTTTGTGGTAAAATAGTGGAATCTTTAGACAAAGCCCTTACAGCCCCCAAGGTTTTTCTGTAAGCATTCGCCCACCTATGATACATCTATTATAGAAAAACACGTTATAGCTATCTTTTAAAAAGATGTTTTAGTCATCTTCCCCATCCCATAAAGTTGCCTGAAGTGATGCACTCTCCCTTGTGTCGAAACGTTTTTGAGGTGAAGTCTGAGATGGTGGAGGACAAAGCCCTAAATGGCTCCAAGCTTTTTCTGTAAGCATTCTCCCACGGGCAGTGCGTTGCATAAATCCTTGTTGGAGCAGATAGGGTTCAACAATATCTTCCAAAGCATCACGCGGTTCAGAAAGAGCCGCAGCAATGGTTTCAATGCCCACCGGTCCCCCTAAAAAAGTTTCAGCAATGAGTAACAAATAGCGGCGATCAAGTGGATCAAGACCAAGATGATCAACTTCCAAGCGTGAAAGCGCTTCATCAGCCACTTTTTGATCAATTTTTTTTGCCCGCCTCACCAGTGCAAAATCACAAACCCGTCGTAAAAGCCGCCCAGCAATTCGTGGCGTACCACGTGCACGACGTGCAATTTCATGAGCCCCATCATCACTAATCTGTACTGAGAAAAGCCGTGCATTACGTTGAACGATATATTCCAGCTCCTCTATAGTATAAAAATTGAGACGAATGGGGATACCAAAACGGTCTCGTAGTGGCGTGGTTAAAAGTCCCAAACGTGTGGTTGCAGCCACTAGTGTAAATTTAGCAAGATCAATTTTGACTGAACGTGCCGCTGGTCCCTCGCCAATAATAAGATCCAGTTGATAATCCTCCATGGCTGGATAAAGAATTTCTTCCACTGCTGGATTGAGACGGTGAATTTCATCAATAAACAAGACATCACGTTCTTCTAGATTGGTTAAGAGAGCTGCTAAATCTCCTGCTTTAGCAATAACTGGTCCTGAAGTAGAGCGAAAATTAACGCCTAATTCTTTAGCCATAATCTGTGAGAGCGTTGTTTTCCCCAAACCAGGTGGTCCAACGAACAACACATGGTCGAGTGCTTCATGACGTGCTTTAGCTGCTTCAATAAATATTTTCAAATTTGCCCGCGCTGCTTCTTGACCAATAAAGTCATCGAGCACTTGTGGTCTTAAGGAACGATCTGGATCGTTTTGCAGGGGTGCAGCCCCCAAAAGGCGTTGATCTTCATCTTTATGCATTGTTACCTTATACTTAAGTAGGAGGAGAAAGCAATTTGAGACTATGACGAATAAGCAGTGCCGAGGAAATATTTTCCCCCTCAAGAGCCTTCATCGCTAAAGCAAGAGCCCGTGCTGCCTGATCACGTTCAAAACCAAGCTTGATCAAAGCAGCAAGCGCCTCATTTGTTGGTTGATTGGTCTCTTCCAAATGGGGAATAGAAACATTATGGAGAGCATTTTCGTTAAAGGGAAGAGCTTTGCTTTTCAGTTCACGAACAATTCTTTCACTAACTTTTTTACCAACGCCTGGAGCACGACTAATCATTGTCACATCGTTTAAGGCAATCGCTTGTGCTAATTCATCTGGTGATAAAGTCCCTAAAATTGCCAAGGCAACTTTGGCTCCCACACCAGGAACATTTTGCAGCATACAAAACCACTCTTGTTCAATTCTTGTCGCAAAACCAAACAAGCGAATGGCTTCCTCACGCACATGGGTTTCAATAAAAAGGTTTAACGCCTCCCCCACAGCTGGTAAAGAAGCACGCAGCCGATTTGAGATAAAAACCACATAGCCCACCCCATGAACATCCACAAGGATATGATCATCAAAGATATGTTCAAGAGTACCTTTTAATTTACCAATCATGCTATAAGTCCGATCATATCGCAAACTCTCATCATATCACAACCTTTGCATGATAAGAGGTATGAACATTCTTATGAGGCACAAACCAGAAAAGAGCAAGGGCATCAGCCGCATCACTGCACTCAAATTCAGCCCGTGGCAGCAAAATCATCATCAGAATATCATCAGCAAAGATGCATTTAAAAAGACGCTCCAACTTACCTATCATGCCACCACCCTTGCACGATCAGAGAGGCTGGTGCGGTGCATACTATGACATAGCGCAAGAGCAAGGGCGTCAGCCGCATCACTACTATCAAATTCAGCCCGTGGCAGCAAAACTTTTACCATCATATGAATTTGTTCTTTATCACCATGCCCAACACCAATAACCGATTTTTTGACTTTATTTGGAGCATATTCAAAAACGGGAAGATTTGCTTGTGCTGGAACAAGCAAAGCGACAGCACGCGCTTGACCAAGTTTTAAAGTTGCGGTAGCATCTTTGTTCACAAACACATGCTCCACGGCGGCTTCATGGGGCATAAAACGATGAACAATCTCTGAAAGCCCTTTGTAAAGCTGGCAAAGTCTGGAAGCAAGATCACAGCGTACATCAGAAGACACCGTCCCTGCCGCAACGAATTGGAAGCGATTACCGGAGATATCGACCACTCCCCACCCTGTACGCCGTAGTCCGGGATCAATACCTATAATACGAATCGTCTCTGCCATATTCTCCAACCTATACACTTTTGCCATGCTCTAAAAGAGGTTAGAGAGTAAAGAAAACAAAAGCAAACGAATATTAAGTAAAGCAGTTAATCGACATCTGCCTATATGCCTCAAAAGAGCGAATAGAGCACCAAATGAAAAAGCACTATGCGGCAAAATTTGTTAAGAACGACCAAATGCGGTTTTCAACAATTCGATTTGTTTGCCCACCGGATTATCCTCTTCCAAAACATCGATAGAACCATCTTCTTTGCCAATGCGCATATATTGCATACGAGCTTCTAGCCGAAGTGAACGATCGACAAAGCCGCGGAACACTTCTGGCAACTCGTGCCAATGAACATTTTCTAATTGCAATGTTGGTGTATGAAGGGATACTTTAGCTATTTCTTTTTGTATTTGTTCTTGTGACATTTCTCCTTCGCGTTCAGCACGAAGAAGCAGAAGTTGAGAAGCAATTTGCATAAGTCGTGTACTTAAATACATAGCTTCTTTGGCGTACATCGCAGACATTTCTGTTGAAAGAGCGCGTACTGCTAATTTACCTTCGGTATCAATATAAGTTGCTGTTTCTTCAATGAGCTTCATGGTCTCTTCATAGAGACGGTTAAAAGCATTTTCAAAAGCATTATGCTCGATCATGATAATGGGTTCATCATAGGGACGTTTATGTGCACTCACGCTTTTATACTCCAAATATCAGCACAAAAATTATGCTACTCAACGAAAAGAGAATGAAAAAGTTTCTTTTTTTGCTGTTTAGAATGCATTTTTTGAATTTGACTACCTCTTTTAAAACTTTTACGCAACGCGCTTCTTATTCTAAGGTTAACGCGTTATAAGACAGCGTTACGAATGGATGATCTTCCCCAAAGAAAACCGTTGAAGAGCTCGACGTTTTTCACAATAGTAGGCGACCCCAAACTGCAGAACAATGCCACTTATAATCAAGAGAGTATCGGAAAAAAACGTTCCCGTCATCAGTGTTTTTAAAATTTGTCCAAACATAGCAAAAACAGTTCCGGTTACAAAGACAGGAAGGCTGTGTTTTCCTAAAATTGCTAAGGGGTTTTGTTTGGAGACATAAAACCAATTATGCAAGCGGGGCCAACAAAGGATGAGAGCTGCAAGTGCCACAATATGGAAAAGACGTGGTAAACTTAAAAAAGTTTTATTAAAATTAAGCAAGGGGGAAGACCAACCAAGCCATCCCAAAACACCCCACCAATTGAAACGCACCCATAACAATGAAAGCAGAAGATACAAAGCTGCCAAAACAACGAAAAAAGACTGAAAGGCGATAGTTTTTCCTTGTTTGAGAGACAAAGTGGTGGTCAACCCTATAACAAATAACAGTTGCCAAGATAAGGGGTTTAAAAACCATTTTCCCTCTATGGGGTAAGAAGGTGGAGCAATTTCATAAAATCCGCAGATCAGATAGAGCATGAACGAGCCCAAAAGCAGCAAGCCTTTATGTTTACAACTCCAATAAAGAGCAAGAGGCGCAAACAGCATCAAAATAATATAAAGTGGTAAAATATTGTTATATCCCAATTGGTGCCCAAAGCTGAAAGTGCTCAAAAATGCCATGAACGGTTGTGTGAAAAAGAGACCAATATTATTCATAGTTAAGAGTTTTTCTGTCCGACAGAGTAGAAAAGCACCAACAAAAAGGCTTAAAGTTGCAAATGTGGTAAAAAGATATGCCCCATAAAGCTGCAAAGCCCTGTACCAGAGTTTGCGTACCATGAAAGTAAAAGGCTTGTACTGTAAGCGCGCATGAAAGCTTAATCCAAGAGAAACGCCTGAAAGCAAAACAAATGCTTCTGCTGAATCAGAAAAACCGAAGTTTCTATGGGTAAAAAACTCATAGAGAGTTCCGGGAATATGATTGATAAAAATCGTCAATAAAGCTAAAGAACGAAACACATCAATGCGTGTATCACGTTGAACAGGATGCATCTTATGGTTCAAAATATTTTTGTATCCCATAAAGGAACTCCCATCAGTCATAAAAGTAACCCTTTATTGTAACAAAGAACATTTATAAGATGAAGTTTTAATTTTTAAGTGTTAAATTGCTTTATATAAAAAAACAAAGGTTTTGTATGACAGAACATAAAGATAAACGGATTGATTCCCCCTCTTTTGCTCAATTGATTTTGACATTAGATGTTCGACGCACTTTCACCCCTGCTTTTTTACAACAAATTTTGGCAACGAACGCTTTTGTAAGTGTTCTTATTTATGACTCTAAAGGGGATGAAGCTTTTTTACAAAAACAAGCCCAAACTTATGCGCAAGATATTCAAAACAATGGCGCAGCCCTTCTCATTGCTGGTGAATGTCGCATTGCTGAACGGGTAAAGGCTGATGGTTTTCATAGAGAGGGTGATCTTACCACTCTCGAACAGTTATATGATCAGAAAAAAGCACAAAAGATCATCGGCTTTGGCAATATTCGCAATCGCCATAGTGCGATGGTTGCTGGAGAAGCTGGTGTTGATTATCTCTTTTTTGGCAAACTTGGTGCAGATAGAAAGCCGCATGCTCATCCGCGCAATTTGCAGCTTGCAGGGTGGTGGGCAGAGATTATGGAAATCCCTTCTATTATCCAAGCGGGCAGTGATTTTTCGACCTTTGATGAGGTTCTAAAGACCGCCTGTGAATTTATCGCCGTAGAAGAAGTTATCTTTGGGAGCAACAATCCCTTGCCACTTCTTAAAAAAATGCAAGAAAAATGTGTAAGCGCGTCTCAATAACTAAGGGCCCCCCTCAACAAATGCGGATCTAACGTCATGATTTTGAAGAATGGACATAAAGTTTAAAAGGCCCGAAAAAACGTGATAGGTTTGTGTTTTAAAAAATAACAAGAAGATTGGTTGCTTCTTTGCGTGCTTTTTCTAGTTGTGTATCATCCATTCCTTCAAGCATCATTTCAAGATCGGGTGCTTGTATTTTTGCTTGCTGTGCGAGCATATACCATGCCGCTGCCATGACTATATCGGCTTTTGTGCCCATGCCATCTCGATAAAGTCTGGCAAGAGAAACTTGTGCTGGTGCGATCATGTTGCGGGCGTTGCTGAGAAGCAAATGAAAAGCACGTTGAAAATCAGTTTCTCCTCCACGACCTTGTACGAGCCATTGGGCTAAGAGAATTTGTGCTGTGGTATGGTTGTTTTGCGCCGCAACTTCCATGAGTTTACGTGCATTGCGGTCATCTTTTGGTCGCGTTAAAGTTCCAAGAGAAAGAATTTTTGCCGCGGCAAAAGCAGCTTCAGGATCACCAAGAGCAGCCCCTTTTAAAAACCATTTGAGTGCTTGTTCTATTACTTCATTTTCACGACTTGGTCTGCTAACACCAGCAAGAATTTGCTTTTCACGGGCGGCTTTATAAAGAAGCAATTCGCCATAATAAAAATAAGCTTCTTTAACACCAGCATCTACCGCTTTGCGAATAAATTCCTCACCAAGTTCTTGATTTTTGGTAATAAAGTTACCATCAAATAACATAAGCCCATAACGCAATTGCGCTTGTGGATCGCCTTGTTTTGCTGCACGTCCAAACCACAAAGCAGCGCGTGCACCATCAATGGGAACAGCACACCCTTCCATGTAAATTCGAGCAACCAAAGTTTGGGCAAAGGGATCATTTTGTTCAGCGCGCTGGAGTGCCTCACGAAAAGCTTTCAGATAATAGCCTTGGATATAATAATCATAAGCTTTATCATATTCTCCAGCCTGCAAAGGTTGGAAAGGTTTGTTAGAGTTTGAATTTGTTTGAATAGTATTTAAAGAACGCTCAAGATTAACGGCTTCTTCAGATGTTTTCGTAGAATTTGCATCAGTGACAACACTTGCAAAATAAATCATTATTAGAGTGAAAAGCGCTGCGTTTTTTTTCATCATGCCTTGCTTTATCATGAATGCTCCTTCCCCATCAATAAGAAGAAGTTTTTACATTTTTCTTTCATCATATCAAGTATAATCAAGGGATTATTGTCTGCAAAGAGCTTTCTTTAATGGTCATCAATTCACAAGCGGACTTTATCACCTTATAAAGGGGTATAAAATTGCTTTGCCTTTGAACAACTCTGAGGCTTTTATCATCTTTGTTTGCTGCCGTATTCATTGAATAAGGAAGACAAAATGACACCCCTTTTATATCAAAATAGTCGATAGAAAACGCTTAACAATAGAAGCAATTAAAAAACTTAAAAAAACGAGGGGAATAGCTAGCAGCTAAAAACAAAGTACCAGCGCACAATGATCAACGAAATCAAAGGAGCGTTTGAAGTGTATCAGAAACCAGAGGAGTAATAGGTAGTTGTAGCTGTTACATTGTTTGCCATAAATTATAGTTTATTTGCATATCTCACCAAAATTTTGCTTTACTAAAACCAGCCAACTCTCATTTAACGGCAAACTCGGTACTCATAGAAGCATGTCCGTTAATCACTCTTGAGAGAGAAGCTCTTGTCATATGGAAGTGATCAACTCATTTTTGTATTGATAACCCCATTCCTTCTAAGAAAGCGGCTTTGAGAACTTCACTCAGATGTGCAGGATTATGCATCATTTGTTTTTGTTTCTTTCATCAAAGGTAGTCTTGATAATCAACAAGCTCCACATCTGTTCCTATAAAACGAAAAGTAACACGCCAATTTCCATTCCCCCCTATGGAATAGTATCTGTTCACCTTTAAGAGGATGCATTTTAAAGGCCACGTGCTTTCAATATTTCAAGCGTAGTAGCACTTGTTAAAATCGTTACGATAACGCGTAATTTTTTACGTGATCTGGTCGAATAGCTTTTGTAGAACCTATTGTATAAAACAATTTTAAGCCCTTATGTTTGAAACGCACTATTGCCCTTCGCACGCCTTATTGTATACTCTTACTATACGGTCAATAAAAATAAGATCAAACATCATACTGGAAAATCTGGTTACATATTTAAATAAAAGGTTCAGGGTAAATAGAAAAATAAGCTAATAAAATCAACGGAATCAAATTTCTCTCATCTTTACATAACTTGTTGGTTTTATCTAAATATCATGTTTCACCCAATGAACGCATGGAAGTATAGAGCTTTTTTCGTTGTTTTTAAAGTCATAACTCTCGTATCGTTATGAAGACAGAAAAAATTTATTCCATTCTTACTAAAAATGAGGTTTTTTATTGAGGCGTAAAGCTCTTTGTTTTTCGCAAGAATTTTTAAGTCTTTACGTCTCAAATATAGAAAATGTCCCCATTAAATAGCGGGTTCATTTATTCAGATAAATACGTAGATAATAACTTGGTTCTCCAGCCCACTCATACTGAAGAACAGATATTATACGTCCATCATTTTGTGGTGTGAGTGTGTAAAACAAATTCACCCCCATGTTTTTCTGCTTTTGGGGCTGATCTGTATAAATTACATTATATCCAGTTTCCCGCAACAGATCAATAAACAAAGGAGTAAAATTGTCTGCTGTATTATTTTTCTTTATAATAACTGTGCTTGTTGCTGGTGGTAAGGGTCTTTTGATAACGTGAATATAATCATTAGCGATGAATTTTGCAGTGTTCTTCGTAACACCGTGACCAACATAATTTTATGAAAGACCTATAGACGCACACCCCGCCGCCAACACAAGCGGTGATAGCAATAAATACTTTAACAACTTCTTTCCCCCCTTTATTTTTACTTTCTCTTAAGAAACTCTCACACAAGAAAGAAAAGCAACTTTTTGATAACTGTACTACCACATATAGGTATCCAATCAAGCATTAAGTCATCAATTTTTACGCATTGTTAAAAACGACCATTATCTCCCACAGCATTTAAGGCTTATGCTTAAAACATACAAAATAAAATGATGCGCTAAGCGCTACTCCAGATTGACCAAATAAACTTTCAAGCATTCCGAGACCGCCCTTTTAAACGATCCCTATATGCAGAGAAACAGAGTGTGTAGTGCCCTCTCTTTAGATTTCATTTGGCTCAGAGATTAATTGTAAAATTGCTCTTTGTTTTACTTTAGCAAGGACTCTAAAATTTTTTAAAAGCAAATATTCTTCTCTGCTGGATGCGACTTCATCATGATGGGTGTGTTGTTTTGTAAAGAGATCAGCGTAAAAAAGGCAATGGAAACATTTAAAATAACAGCAATTTCCTTTAAACGCCCCGCACTCACACGATTTAATCCTGTTTCATATTTTTGAATTTGTTGGGCACTGACTCTCAAGTGATCCGCTAAGGTTTTCTGAGACATTTTCAGCATTTTTCGTTTAAAGCGAATTTTTTTGCCAATGAATTTGTCATTGAAAATGTTGTTATGAGGATTTTCACCTTGCATTTTCCCCCTGCCGGTTGCAAGCGCCCTCGCATTGGTATTCCGGGAGTCAAAAACACTGAATCCGAGTCAGCTTTTTTGCTTTTAGTGCTTGGAAGCACTTGGACATGGCAAAAACTCTCGGAATTCTGGGACACCCACAAAGCGGGTTCATTTTTACGCTCGGATTTACGCTCGGATTTAGGGTTTTTGAATCCCTTTTGGTCGCCGCGTATGCGACCAAAGCATATTTCAATTCATAAAGTAATTTGAAAGTATTTACAATAAAAATGACGACAGCTTTGCTTTATGAAAGATCAAACAATATACAATTGGAAAAACACGCAAAGAAGCAACAAAGCGCCCTTTTGTTTTCAAAAAATAAATTTTCATCCCCCTTAATACATTCCCCATAATACTCTTTATGCAAAAATCTTTGTGTAAATTTTTAAAAGGCTTGCGTCTTGGCATTTTTTATGATCTTGCAGAGGGTTGAAAAGCTCTTTTTTGCGGCACTTATCTAGGCTTTTCTCTCAGAGTGTAAAAAAGTCTACCGCCAAGACAAGCAAAGAGCTTACCGCAAAGATGACGAGAGGAGCCTACCGCAAGAATAATAAGGGGGCTTACCTTAAAAACAACATGAAAGCTCGCTGCCAAAACAACGAGAAAAAGAGCCATAAGGACAAGAAGAGAGCTCTTTTTGTAGGAATAGAACTGGATAGAGACGATGAAAATTAATGGCAATGAAATTCGCCCTGGTAATGTAATTGAGCATCAAGGCAGCCTATGGGTTGCTGTGAAATGCAATGCTGTCAAACCAGGAAAGGGTGGTGCATTTAATCAAGTTGAAATGAAAAACCTCATTGATGGCACAAAACTCAATGAGCGCTTTCGTTCTGCTGAAACAGTTGAGCGCGTGCGCCTTGAACAAAAGGACTTTACCTTTCTTTATCAACAAGGTGATGCTCTCATTTTTATGGATTCAGAATCTTATGAACAGCTTGAATTACAAAAGGATTTTGTTGGCGAGCGCGCTGCTTTTCTCCAAGATGGGATGACTGTTACAGTTGAACTTTATCAAGAAAAGCCCATTGGCATATCGCTCCCTGATCAAGTTGTGGTGACGATTGCTGAAGCTGACCCCGCCATTAAAGGACAAACGGTCACATCCTCTTATAAACCCGCCATTCTTGAAAATGGTATTCGTATTCTTGTCCCTCCCTTTATTAATTCTGGTGAACGTGTCATTGTCGATACCAACGAATTAACTTATTTGCGTCGTGCAAATGAAAAAGATAAATAAAGGAACAAAACATGGCACATTCTGCAATTATGAATGTCATGGTGCAAGCCGCAATGAAAGCAGGACGTTCGCTGGTGCGTGATTATGGTGAGGTACAAAATTTGCAAGTGTCTTTGAAGGGACCAGCAGATTATGTAAGCCAAGCAGATCGTAAAGCAGAAAAAATTATTTTTAATGAATTAAGCAAAGCGCGCCCCAAATTTGGTTTTCTGATGGAAGAATCTGAGGAAATCATTGGCGAAGATTCACAACACCGTTTTATCGTTGATCCTCTGGATGGTACGACAAATTTTCTCCATGGCATTCCTTTTTTTGCCGTTTCCATTGCTTTGGAGAGTCAAGGAAAAATTGTTGCTGGTGTCGTTTATAATCCGGTAAGTGATGAACTCTTTACTGCTGAACGTGGTGGTGGTACTTTTTTTAATGACCGGCGTTGTCGTGTTTCTGCACGACGCAGGTTAGAAGATTGTGTCATTGCCACAGGTATGCCTCATTTGGGTCGCAAAGGTCATGGGGACTATCTCATTGAACTGCACAATGTAATGATGGAGGTTTCTGGACTTCGCCGTTTTGGTGCTGCTTCTCTTGATTTAGCTTATGTTGCTTCTGGTCGAACCGATGGTTATTGGGAAGACAACCTACAAATTTGGGATATGGCTGCTGGAATATTAATGGTTCGCGAAGCCGGTGGTTTTGTCACCGATAAGGACGGCGGTAATGATATCCTTGGCAAAAAAAATATTCTTGCCGGCAATGAACTTATTCGTACCAAACTAGAGAGAGTTCTCAAAAAAGGCATTTAAGCCTCAAAAGAATAATTTTAAATGTGCTATGACCATGGGCACTCCCATTTTTGATCGCCCAAGCCATACAACCTCTCTCATTGCACTCTTGCAATGTAATGATGGAGGTTTCTGGACTTCGCCGTTTTGGCGCTGCTGCTCTTGATTGTGCTTATGTCGCTTCTGGTCGAACCGATGGTTATTGGGAAGATAGCTCACAAATTTAGCATATGGCTGCTGGAATATGAATGGTCGGCCAAATCGGTGGTTTTGTCACCGATAAAGAAGTTGGAAACGATATCTTTGGCAAAAAAATATTCTTGCTAGCCAATAAACACATCCCCACCAAATGAGAAAGAGCTCTCAAAAAGGCATTTAAACCTTATAGCCTTAACACTGTGTTTTAAAAAGCCCCTTAGAATTCGAAAAACAATGGAGAGGAGGATTTTCAACTTTCTTTATAGAAACGATAGGAAATAACGGATAAGATGGTGACAAAAAGCCATCACTAACAATCAATGCCTCCATAAACTTCAAAAGATGCAATGACAGCTGAGCAAATATTACTAGTCCTGCTGTTACCCTCATTTCCCCTACAAATAAACTATAAGAGAAAAAGCACCATCACAACAAAACGCTCTCACAAGCAATATCCAAGGAAAAAGCCTCCCCTACCTCTTATATTTTCTTGATACTACGCAAAAAGAAAAAGATTGTCTCCAAACGCCTCTTCTCTCTGCTAAGGGCTCTCACATATGTCTCTCATTACTTTTCACTCTTTTTCACCACTGCGCAGTGACAGAGATTCCGGCAAATTCATTGATTTATACAGCATTCCCCTATCCCCCTTATTAAACCACTATTTCAAATAACCTATGAAATGCGCACAAGATTGATCGTAATTCAAATATTTATTTGCGAGAGTTGCTGATTGTATTTCATTCTCAAACCGTTCTTTTTCTTTATCAATAGCCTCTTGCAATGCTTGTACCTTCTTATCACCGAAGATAATTTCTAATTTTGTTTATTTGATAAGCTTCTCCCAAAAGATCAACTGGTTATCACATGTCTCATTTGATGACCTCATCCATGCTTCAACACCTAATTTGTAAGCTTCTTCAAATGTTGGCATCTCTTCAGAAATACTAAGGCTTTTTTCTCTTCTTTATCTCTCTTTCTACAAACCTGCATTGCCCATTCAACCGTAGAGTAACAACAATCTTCATCAAAGGCAATATATCCTTCTTTCACCGTATCAATAAGCATCTTATAGTAAATAAAAGTTTCTCTTGCTGCCTTATAATCACTAGAAATATCATACAATAATGAGAGAAGCACCTTTTTACAAATGCATAGTCCGCTACAAGGCAGACTACCAAATCCTCTCAATATCTTTTCTAGCGTTTCATATTCTGTGTATTTAGGTATATCTTCAAAGTAGATTTCCATAGATGCTAGCTCTTTATAGTGCCCTGAAGCTTTATCTTTTTGTTGCTGTTCATATTCAGCTGTAATCATATCATCAATCATATATAACCACCAATGAAGCAACATCATTGTAGGCTTATAGCGCTTTTTTTCGTCAAAGGATCCACAAACTTTCGCAATTTAATGCCATTCTGTTTCACTAATCGCACGACTTTAGGATAAGCTTCCTTAAAAAGTGTACGCCTCATTACTTCATTTATTCTTTCAATCTGCTCTGCAGTAAATTTTACTCTCAGCGCATCCTCATAAAGAAGAAATGTATCTGCATATCCGTGAGCACAAATATCTGCCACCACCACCGGATACTGCTTGTCACTAATTTCAGAAAAATACCCAGGATTTTTTATTTCCAGTATACTCCTTTCCCATTGCCTTACTACCTCATCCCATTGCGCAATCCATTCCTTTGATATTTTTTGCGTTTTTTGAAAAAGCCTTTGCTCTCCTTGTGCAAGAATATTTTGATATATCGCGCACTCTCGATATCGTATCTGCAGTAATTTCTCACATTGCTCAAGTTGTTCACTTAATTGCTTTTTCTGATGATTTGCTAACCAAAGGCTATAGATTATGCTCCCTGCTATGATTATTCCTACTATAACTATGAAAGTATCGTGATCACCCATTCTTGCTCTCTTTTATCCTCACCAACATTGAGTACAGCTCCCTTACCGATTTCTCGATATTATATCATTATGTGTATATCTGCTTTGAGAAGCACTACATATTCTATTTTAATAAAAACAATACACAATATATAGCTACTTGTATTGGCAAATATAACAATTTGTATTTAATTATACTGCTCTGATGATTTATGCACTCTAAAAAAATCCTTTGTTATTCTTGTGTAATGGTCTTTTTATATATCTTGCATAATTTCTGATTCTTATGATTTGCGACTACCAATATTAAGATTCCACCACCACCACACTCCTATCGCTATGGCGATTAAAATCATAACGCTTAATCCTAAAACCCTATATTTCTTCTTCTTCCCACGAATGAACTTAATTATAGCTATTATGGCAATCATTTCCTCTACTATGAAACTAATTAGCTCTTTTACCTCTTTTATCTCTTCAAGCATTCTTGCTCTCTTTTATCCTCACCAACATTGAATACAGCTCGCTTACCGATTTATCGATATTGTATCATTATGTGTATATCGGCTTTATGGGAAGCTATATATTCTATTTTAATAAAAATAATACACAAAATAGAGATGATTACATTGGCAAAATATAACAATTTGTATTTAATTATACTGCTCTGATGATTTATGCACTCTAAAAAAGCCTTATAAGCCCTCAAAAAGCATAATCCATAAAACAGGGAGCAAAAGACTAAAAATCTTAACACAGCAAAACATGCTACCTGCTCTGTTTACCCTATTGAGTTACATCAACAAAAAGCGCTTATTTTCCCATTTATCAGCTCTGCAAACTTACAACAATACGAAAGAATTGAGCGTCTTTGGCTTGGATCATTTTATTTTTATACAGACAAGATATTCTGTACAAAAAAGCTTTTTTATAAAAAATGCTCTCTCTCACACAATAAAAAGCTATTCAAGAATTAAACGCCTCTTGCCCTGTCTTTTTTCAAAAGTCCTTAAAACGCATAAGCCTGCTTGAAAAGAGAGTGTTTATACCCTTAAAATTACTGGCTCTTGTATCATCAGAGCCTATTCGGGTGAAAATTGCAATTTAGCAAGGTAAGCATAAACGCCATTTTTTGCCACAAGCTCTGCATGGGTTCCTTCTTCCACAAGGGCGCCTTTATCCATCACGAGAATCCGATCGGCTTTTAAAATTGTTGCCAAACGGTGAGCAATCACCAATGTTGTTCGATTTTGCATCAATCCCTCTAAGGCTTCTTGTACGAGCTTTTCACTGTTTGCATCTAAAGCGGATGTTGCTTCATCAAGCAATAACAGGGGAGCATTTCTTAAAATCGCCCGCGCAATACCAATGCGCTGTTTTTGTCCACCAGAAAGCATCGTACCGCGTTCTCCCACTTCGGTATCAAAACCATTTGGTAAGGCTTCAATAAATTCAAGGGCATTCGCGGCTTGAGCAGCAGCAATAATTTGCTCTTCGGTGACATTTTCTGTCCCAAAAATAATATTATCGCGCAATGTACCATCAAAGATGGCAACATCTTGTGGAACATAAGAAATTGCACCACGTAAATCCTGCAAAGAGAGGCGATTAGTCTCGACACCATCAAAGCAAATTTTTCCACTTGTTGGATCATAAAAACGAAGAATTAAAGAAAAAATTGTGCTTTTCCCCGCCCCTGAAGCACCAACAAAAGCAACCGTTTCACCTGCTTTGATAGAAAAAGAAAGAGAACGCAAAATCTTATCTTCTGGTCTAGAAGGGTAAGTAAAATCCACCTGATCAAAAACAAGTGCGCCTTGAACAGGCTTTGCCAAAGGTGACGGATTTTGAGGTGCTAAGATAGTAGGCTGTTCTTGTAGCAATTCGGCAAGCCGTTCAGCAGCCCCTACAGCTTGGATTAATTCTGCGCCAAGTTCCGATAATTGTGCAAAAGTAGTTGCTCCAAAAACGGCATAGAGCACAAATTGACCTAAAGCTCCCGCCGTCATAGTGCCATTTAAAACATCTCGAGAACCAATCCATAACACAGCAACCACACTGCTAAAAACCAGAAAAATGGCAAAGCCAGTAAAAAAAGAACGCAAGATCACAGAAGCGCGCGCTGTCTGAAAAGCGCGTTCTATCAACTGTGAAAAACGCGTTGCAACAAGTTTTTCAGCGGTAAAAGCTTGTACTGTACGAATAGCACTGACCTGTTCGGTTGCCAAAGCATTAGCATCTGCGACACGATCCTGTGCCGCACATGTGCGTGTACGCACCTTGCGCCCAAAGATAACTAACGGAATAGCCACAAAGGGGATAGCAAGCAGCACCAGTGCGGATAATTTCGCATTGGTAATCACCATCATCACGATTGCGCCAATCACCACAATCAGATGGCGTAAAGCTGTCGAGGCGGTTGAGCCAACGGCTAATTTTATTTGCGTTGTATCGGTAAGCAGCCTTGAGACAAGTTCACCAGAATGAGACTTATCAAAAAAAGCGGGTGAAAGTTTCATAATATGAACAAAAACATCACGCCGTAAATCGGCAACAATCCGTTCTCCCAAGGTGATGACACAATAATAACGGCAAGCCGAAGCAAGGGCGAGAAGCAAAGCCAAGAGAAATAACATAAAGAAATAAAAATTAATATGCCCGTGGCTTGAAGCAGAAAAACCATGATCAAACATTTTGCCAATAGCAACGGGCAAAGCGAGTGTAACAAGAGCCGCAACCGTTAAAGCGAAAAAAGCAAAAATAAACAGCCAACGATAACGGATAAGATAAGGACCAAAAGTTTTAAGCGAAGAAAATGAAGAGTTTTTTATAGAAGGTGTGGTAGATTTTTCTGAATGATTAAAAAGATTCATAAGGATTCGCTCACTCTATTAGATTGTCCATAACCCTTGATACAATGATGTATCTTGAACACTTGTTTTTTGATGCGTGCTCGGTTATAGAAATGGTATTTTAAACAACTTATCAAAAAGACAAAGGAAGCGCACTTAAAAAGTGAAAAAGTGCCATTTCATTTTGTAGACACAAAAGGTTTGACGCATGAAAGCGAATATTCATCCCGACTATCACAGAATTACCGTCGTTATGACGGATGGTAGCCAATATACAACGCGCTCCACTTGGGGAAAAGAAGGGGACGTCCTTAATCTGGATATCGACCCAAGAACTCATCCAGCATGGACAGGTGGGTCTCAAACCCTCGTAGACCGTGGTGGTCGTGTTTCTAAATTTAAAAACCGTTTTGGTAATCTTGGCATGTAAAAGCCTATTATTGTAAAAAGTGAAAAATGTCTCATAAAATCTGAGCGCATTGAAAACAATGAACTGCTTGAGACAAAAACAGAACAAAATTTCACAGCTTTTACAACTCAAGTTTTTATAAAAAGCACGTATAAAATTACCAAGGAAAGATGCCCTGCTTTACAATGCGGGGCTTTTTGCTTGTCTGATGAACAATAACGGTTGATTGTACTTGACTGTGATAATGCAGAGAAAAAACAACAGAGCCTCCTCCCTAAAACAAGAGAGAAGCAATTCCTAGAACAGCAGGAAGTATAATTTGTTTAAGCACTTGAACGGTTTTTTCCGCTACCTCTTCAACAGAAGCTTTCCGCGCATCTTTACCATCAATCGGCCTATGAGGCTTTAAAATCATAGCTTTAAAAATAACATGGGCTTCAAACAATTCTGTAAACACTGTACTATAGCCTGTGTCACCTCAAAACAGCGCACGATGGAATTCTTTAAAAAGGGACCCGTCCTTATATATGCAACTTCCAGTGTTGCGACAGCCTTTGGCATTTTAAACGGTTTACGAGGAGCTTTTTTAAAGCTTTTTTGTAAAGGTTTTCATCTACATACTACCCCCGCTTGTGACAGGCGAACCAATGGTTTTGGTTGCTTCAATAGAAAGAGGTTTGAAATGAGAGAATCTGATGATATGCGAATCTCTCATTCAATATGCAAAATGGTGAATTGTCTTTATCAATGAATGCATTGTAATTGCACTCCCAGTTCAATAATCGGCATAATTTTTAATTGCTTGACACAAAGCAGCAAACGAACGAGAGTGGGTGCATTTTGCTCCCCCCCTTGTTGGTAGCATCTGCGCATCAACGGCAATCACTTCTACAATCATTGATCAAAACGCACTCTAGAAGTGCAAAGTATCTTCGGTAAAACACATCCACCCTTTTGCGCATCATCTCATCAAGCAAAAGCCGCTAATGGAAATTTGTTTTTATTTAAGCACAAGAGTTGCACGTGCTCTTTTGTCCATTTTCCCAAAGCAGCCAAATGGTTCATGCGAGCACGATGACAAAAAGCCTTTTGGACAATAGCAATATTTTCATGTCTACCAGCCCATGCTGTTAGGGCAGCTTCTTGCAATGCCCGTCGATCAAGAAAAGGTCAATTTCCAAGGCAATACCCCCAAAGCATTCATCATGAACAAATAGGGCCAATAAATGAGCTGCCACTTCTTCATCAGATTATCCGCAAAACAAGAAAAGCAATTCCTACAACAGTCGCAGACACAATCTGTTGGAGCACTTGAACGGTTTTTTCTGCCACCTCTTTACCGAAATTTTATGGAAAATTTATCTTTTTCTAAGCACAAGACTGCTCATGTTCTTTTGTCCATTGTCCCAAAGCAGCCAAATGGTTCATGCGAGCACGGTGACGAAAAGCTTTTTGCGCAGCGGCAATATTTTCATGTCTACCAGCCCATGCTTTTAAGGCCGCTGCTTGCAATGCCCGCCCGTAAGAAAAGGTCAATTTCCAAGGCAATGCCCCCAAAGCATTCATCGCCGATAAATGAGCAGTCGCTTCTTCATCAGATTGTCCTCCAGAGAGGAAAGCAATTCCTGGTACAGCTGCAGGTACAGTCTGTTTGAGCACTTGAACGGTTTTTTCTGCCACCTCTTCAATAGAAGCTTTGCGCGCATCTTTACCATCAATCACCATATTGGGTTTTAAAATCATACCCCCGAGAACAACACGAGCTTCAAACAACTCCGTAAACACTGTATTTAAGACAGCCTGTGTCACCTCAAAGCAGCGCGCGATAGAATGCCCGCGCGATGCCCCATCCATCAACACTTCTGGTTCAACAATCGGCACGATCTTCAACTCTTGGCACAAAGCAGCATAACGAGCAAGAGCCTGTGCATTTTGCCTGATAGCCCCCCTTGTTGGCAGCGTCTGTGCATCAATGGCAATCACCGCCCGCCATTTAGCAAAACGCGCTCCCAAAGCATAATACTCTTTTAAACGTTCACGAAGTCCATCCAACCCTTCGGTAATTGTCTCGTGGGGAAAAGCTGCCAACGGCTTAGCACCGGTATCCACTTTAATCCCTGGCAAAGCGCCCGCATCACGGATAACATCTGTTAACATTTTCCCCATAGATGCCTTTTGACGAATAGTTTCATCAAATAAGATGACACCCGAAATAGCACTCTCCATGGCTTCTTTTGCACTAAAAAGCATTTCACGATAAGCGCGCCGGTTATCCTCATTGGATTCAACACCAATGCTTTCAAAACGCTTGCCAATTGTTGCAGTACTTTCATCGGCAGCCAAAATACCCTTACCAGCATGCACCAAAGCAAAAGCTATATCTTCAAGACGTTCACTCATAAAAAATTCCTCTTTATTTTATCGTATTTCCAAAACCAGTAATACGGCCAATACACTTAACAAAACCCATGACCATACAGCCTTTAAGCTCGCATAAGAGCGAGAATACCAGGAAGAACCTTGCCTTCCATCCATTCTAAAAAAGCACCCCCTGCGGTAGAAAGATAAGTGAAATCATCAGCAACACCAGCATGATTAAGTGCAAAAACCGTATCTCCCCCTCCAGCAATTGAAACCAATTTTTTTGTCAAGCTTCGTTCTGCTGCATGACGTGCCACTGTTATAGTTCCTTGATCAAAGGGAGACATCTCAAAAACCCCGAGGGGTCCATTCCAAACAAGGGTAGCAGCTTCATCAATCGCAGCATTGATCTGAGCAATAGAGCGTGTCCCAATATCCAAAATTATGCCTTCCTCTGGAATATCTCCAATATCATAGAGACGATGGGGAGCATCTTTTTCAAAGCGAAAACCCACAATAGCATCCACAGGAAGCAAAAGTTTACATTGGCATTCCCGCGCTTTTCCTATAATCTTTTTGACCGTTTCCATCAGTGCATTTTCGCACAGTGATTTTCCAATACATATACCTTGGGCGGCTAAAAAACTGTTGGCCATACCACCGCCAATCACCAACTGATCAACCTTTTCCACTAAATGATTGAGCACAAAAAGCTTACTCGAAACCTTTGCCCCTCCAACCAATGCAATCACTGGACGCGTTGGATTGCCAAGCCCTTTTTCCAATGCCTGTAATTCAAGCTGTAGAGAGCGCCCCGCATAGGAAGGCAACAAATGTGTTATTCCCTCCACCGAAGCATGGGCACGATGAGAGACGGAAAAAGCATCATTAACATAAAGATCCCCATTATGGGCGAGAGCCTCAGCAAAGGAACAATCGTTTTTTTCTTCACCACAGTGAAAACGAACATTTTCAAGCAGTAAAACACTCCCGTTTTGCAATGCCTCAACCGCTATCTGCGCTGCTGGACCAATACAATCTGATGCAAAAGTCACTGGTTGATTGATGATTTTTTCCAACACTTCCACAACCGGATTGAGTGAGAATTCTGCCTCCACTTTTCCCTTGGGGCGCCCACAATGAGACAGAAGAATAAGCTTAGCACCGCGCTTTTGCAATTCAATGAGCGTCTCTTTATGTCGTTGAAGACGCATTTCATCGCAAACTTTACCCTGCGCCATGGGGACATTAAAATCCACTCGTACAAGAACACGCTTTCCAGCAACATCAACATCATCAAGTGTATGAAAACCCATCCACTATTTCCTCTTCACTTTCTGTTGTTTTAAATAAAAACGCATCAACAACCTTTGCTCTACGTAATCATCTCAATCTGCAATCAAAGAACTATGAAAATCCATCCACTATTTTCCTTTTATTTTCCATTGTTTTAAACAAAAATGCATCAACAACCTTTGTTTCACAAAACTTTCGCTTTGCTTTTACTAAAAAGAGAACAGTCACTCTATTTTCCCACACTTTGCTTGTTCACACTTTATCTCACTAACAAATACAATTTTTCAAACTCTTCTCTCTCATAAAGTTTTAAAAAACAACCCTTGCTGTACAAACACAAAACACATCATCCATTATTTGAACATTATCTTGTCTCTCATACACTAAGAGCAATTTTGACGCGCTTTTTTTCAAAAAAATGCGCTGTTATTTTTATCATAAAATTCAATTTTTTAATATAAAAGAGGGCCTTGAGGCCCTCTTTTATATGGTTTTAGCAAAAGCGACTGCGGTATCACCCATGCGGTTTGAAAACCCCCATTCATTATCGTACCAAACCAACACACGACAAAGCTGACCATCGATTACCTTGGTTTGATCATTATGGAAAATAGCTGAATGTGGATTATGATTAAAATCACAACTTACAAGCTTTTCCTCCGTATAATCTAAAACACCTTTGAGTGAACCGCGCGCAGCAGTGCAAATGGCCGTATTAATTTCTTCAACTGTTGTGGAACGCTTAGCAGTGAATGTCAAATCCACCACGGACACATTTGGCGTTGGCACACGAATTGACACACCATCGAGCAAACCTTTTAATTCTGGCAAGACCAATCCCACAGCCTTTGCCGCTCCTGTTGAGGTAGGGATCATAGAAAGAGCTGCCGCGCGTGCTCGATAAAGGTCACGATGCATTGTATCCAATACAGGTTGATCACCCGTATAAGAATGAATTGTTGTCATAAAGCCCTTTTCAATACCCACTGTATTGTGCAAAACTTGCACCACAGGCGCTAAGCAATTAGTTGTACAAGAAGCATTTGAAACAACGTGGTGCTCTTTGCTTAAAGAGTGATGATTAACTCCATAAACTACCGTGAGATCTGCGCCCTCAGAGGGAGCGGACACCAGAACACGTTTTGCCCCCGCATCCAAGTGAGCACTTGCTTTATCACGCGCCGTAAAAATGCCGGTACACTCCAACGCAATATCAATATCCAAATCTTTCCATGGTAACCGTACTGGATCACGCTCTGCTAATACCTTGATTAAACCACACCCAACATCAATAGCATCACCAACCACCTTCACATGACCTGGGAAACGCCCATGGACGGAATCATAGCGCAACAAATGGGCATTGGTTTCCACTGATCCCAAATCATTAACCGCCACGACTTCAATATCTTTGCGTCCACTTTCTACAATTGCTCGTAAAATATTACGACCAATACGACCAAACCCATTAATTGCAACGCGAACCGTCATTTCACATTTTCCTCATCTCTTTATAGTGCAACAAATGGGCATTTATTTCCAATAGTCCTTAATGATGCACAGACAAAATTCCATATCTTTATCAATCAGTTAACCAACAAATGACCGTAAAATATTACGACCAACGCCATTCATTGCAACGCGAATTGTCATTTCATATTGTTTTTATTTCTCTTTAGAGCGCAACAAATGGGCACTTACTTTCAATAGTCCTTAATGATTCATAACCACAACTTCAATATCTTAACCAATCACGTAATCCACAACTGTGCAAAAAATAAAGACTATATTCAATATGATCAAAACTCTTCATTGCACCATGAAGACTCATTTGACATTTTCTTTAGTAATTTCTTCCAGTTTTTTTTCAACGTGAGCCACCACATTCTCACAAGTAATGCCAAAATGTGTATAAAGCGCCTCCATCGTTCCACTTGCACCAAAACCATCCATACCGATAAACACACCATCGCAGCCAATAAAACGCTCCCATCCTTGCCTCACAGCAGCTTCAATGGCAACTTTAACCGGTGCATCACCAATAAGAGCCCGCTGATAGGAGAGAGATTGCTGAGCAAAGAGTTCAAAACAAGGCACAGAAACCACACGGGTTGGAATGCCCTTTTCTTCCAACAGCGCATGTGCTTGTACGGCAATTTGCAATTCTGAACCCGAAGCAAACAGGGTCACCCTCGCATCATCACCCGCGGTGAGCAATTCATAAGCGCCAAGCATACAGAGATTTTCTTCTTCATACTCTTGACGCAACAGCGGTAAATTTTGCCGGCTTAAAGCCAAAGTAGAAGGCGTGCCACGCGCTTTCAAAGCCAATTGCCAACATTCCACTGTCTCCATAGCATCAGCGGGGCGGAAAACAAGATGGTTTGGCATTGCGCGCAAAGAAGCCAAATGTTCTATAGGTTGATGGGTAGGTCCATCCTCACCAAGACCAATGGAATCATGAGTCATGACATAAATCACCCGCAATCCCATCAAAGAAGAGAGGCGCATGGCAGGACGCATATAGTCAGAAAAGCATAAAAAAGTTCCCCCATAAGGAATAAAGCCACCATGAAGAGCAAGACCATTCATCACAGCGCCCATGGCATGTTCGCGAATTCCATAATGGAGATAGCGTCCTGAAAAATCTTCAGCAGAGATGGTTTTCATCTGACTGCTTTTTGTATTATTAGAGCCAGTTAAGTCAGCAGAACCACCAATGGTTTCCGTAACAACTCCATTAATCACTTCAAGAGCCATTTCCGAAGCCTTACGGGTAGCAACCACAGGGCGTTCTTCGACGATTTTTTGTTTATAAGCATCGATAGCGCTGTCAAATCCACCCAACAAATCGCCTCGCATCAACCTTTCAAATTCTACGCGTTCGGACACGGGAAGAGCAGCCAATTTTTCTTCCCACTTTTGTCGCCCTTTAGCAGCACTAAGACCAGCCAAGCGCCAATTATCAAGAATATCAGCGGGAATAACGAAAGGCTGGGCTCCCCATTTCAAAGCGATACGAGTCTCAGCAATTTCCCGTGCTCCCAGAGGGGAACCATGAACTTTATTGGTTCCCGCTTTATTTGGTGCTCCAAAGCCAATGGTTGTTTTACAAGCAATCAAAGTTGGTTTATCAGAATTTTGTGCTTCTTTGATGGCATTGGCAATAGCTGTTTGGCTATGCCCATCGACTTTATGTGTATTCCATCCAGACGCTTTAAAACGGGCAATCTGATCTGTGCTATCAGCAAGAGAGATTTCACCATCAATAGAAATATTATTATCATCCCACAAGACAATAAGCTTATTGAGTTTCAAATGACCAGCAAGGGAGAGTGCTTCTTGAGAAATCCCCTCCATAAGACAGCCATCCCCAACTAGGGCATAAGTATAATGGTTGATGAGATCACCAAAACGCGCATTTTGCAAACGCTCAGCAAGTGCCATCCCCACAGCATTTGCCAACCCTTGTCCAAGCGGCCCAGTGGTTGTTTCAATTCCCACAGCATGTCCATATTCCGGATGCCCAGCAAGCTTTGAGCCTAGTTGGCGGAAATTTTTAAGATCCTCAAGAGAGATATCTTCATAACCAGAAAGATAGAGTAAGGCATAAAGCAACATAGACCCATGCCCAGCCGATAACACAAAGCGATCACGGTTGGGCCAGTAAGGATTTTTAGGATCATGGGCAAGGAACTTTGTATAAAGAACGGTTGCAATATCGGCTGCGCCCATTGGCAAGCCAGGATGACCAGAATTTGCTTTTTCAATTGCATCAATCGCAAGAAAACGGATAGCATTAGCCATCTGATTTTGTTGTTCAGTATTTGTCATAAATGATAAACCATTTCGTTAAACAGGTTATTTTGTTGTTTCTTGCGTATTCTCTTAAATTTTTTGAGAAACACTTTTTTCATTCCTAGGGTAAGATCTTTTATCGCCACGTAAGTAATACCAATACCATTCCCCTCACACATCCTTTGTGCACATATCATTTATGCCAATACTCTTAAAAAATCTAGCCTTTAATTAAATATGTATTCTCTGCCATGCTTGCTAAAATGTCCTACATACTTAAAAATAAAATTCACATGAAAAAAGAAAATGAGTGATTCGTTTTTGTATAAAAAACTGATAAAGGATACAATCACTTGGAGGATACAAATATCATGAATCAAGAAACTACGGTTCTTCCACACGCTTTAGAGCAATTAGAAAAAGCACTAAGAACCTTAGAGATCACCATTATAAACCGCAATGCCGTTATTGATAAAAATAACGAATGGGAAGAAGAAATTCAACGAATGAACACTGATCGTAGCCATCTTGCCCAAGCACTTGACAAAGCTGAAGCTCAAGTTGAGCGGTTAGAGGCAGTAAACAAAGAAGTTTCCAAACGTTTAGTTAAAGCGATGGAAACAATTCGCGTTGTCATTGATAGATAAAGGTTTGAATCTATGGAAACTGTTTCCGTCACCATTGATGGTAAAGTTTATCGCATGGCTTGCAATAAAGGACAAGAAAGCCATCTTATTGAACTTGCGGCTCGATTAGACCAATATATCGCCCATTTGAAGAAAAATTTTGGTGAAATTGGCGATCATCGTTTATCTGTCATGGCTGGCATTATGATTATCGATGAAATGGAAGAAATCCAACGAGAAAATAAAAAACTACAAGAAGATTACGACGCTCTTTTGCGGCTACACAATGAAAGAGACCGCACCATGGGAAGAATTGTACGCAATACAACAGAACGTATTGAAAAGCTCACCAATCAATTACTCAAAGATAATCAAACGAGTGTTGATGTTCAAGAACTCGAAAACCCATAAACACGCGCTCGTTCTCAAACTAACCAGCACTCTATTTTTCAACAATAACACCTGTAAAAAATCAATATAATTGTAAAGAATCGCGCATACTGCAACAACAAACAAAAGCTATATTGCTCTAAAAAGCAGTGTGTATTTTGCATAAACTGTTGTTGTCTCACAAGCAAACACCTCTCATGAAGAATATTATGAAAAATCTCTGAACAGCTCCGTCTTTACACTTATCAAGAAAAAGACCAACATCACCATTCTCTTTAGCCGTTCCTCCTTTCTCTTTTAACAATCTCATCACGGCTCTTGCATTTAAATGATTTATAAGAAAGACATTGGCTGTTTTTTCAACCCATTGGCTTCACCCACCAGCTCTTCATGAAATGAACAATAAAGCAAACATTTTTCTCCTCTAAACCAAGAGGATTTAAAATAAGCAAACATTGCTTATTTAGAACTTTTAAAAGGACAAAATACTGAATTATTATCAACCTAATATCTTGATTGTCTAAACAGCATCGCTTGACACTGCTTTTTTTTACAATAAAGATCTGATGCTGATTTAAGAGATAATATTATCCCATGGCTCTGCCCGCATAAATTACTATAGTAACATCAGAGATTTCTGCACATATCAGACAGATAACGAACAATGTCTGCTCTCCAAAACAACACGCCACAACGTTTTTATTACACGCCCTTTGTACCGTCTTGAGAAACAGCCGCAATACGCAACAGGTTTGTCGCACCAGGCGTACCAAGCGGAACACCAGCGGTGACAAGAAAGCGGTCTCCACTTCTGCAAAAGCCTTCTTGAAAAGCAATGGCTGCGGCACGGTCAACCATATCCTCTAAATTTCGTGCATCATCACTCACCACACAATGTAGCCCCCACACCAAAGCCAATCGCCGCGCTGTTTCGACAATGGGTGACAAAGCAATAATGGGTCTGCTTGGGCGCTCTCGTGAAGCACGCACACCCGTTGTGCCCGAAGCGGTATAAGCAACAATAGCTGCTAATGCGAGTGTTTCAGCAATCTGCCGCGCTGCCAGAGAAATGGCATCGGTTCCCGTTGACTCTGGTGCAGGATGCTGTGCTCCAACCATAACCTCATAAGTATGATCTTGTTCAATTTGTCGAGCAATGCGATCCATCATAAGCACAGCTTCTTCAGGATAAAGACCAGAAGCCGATTCAGCAGACAACATCACTGCATCGCTCCCCGCATAAACCGCTGTAGCAACATCAGAAACTTCTGCACGTGTTGGAACAGGAGAGGAGATCATAGACTCAAGCATTTGTGTTGCCACTACCACGGGTTTTCCTGCTAAACGACAGGCTTTTATGAGTTCTATCTGCAGTGCAGGAATCTTTTCCAAGGGCATTTCTACACCAAGATCTCCCCGTGCAATCATAATGCCATCAGAAACATCAATAATTTTCTCTATGTGCTCCAAAGCTTGAGGTTTTTCGATTTTAGCCATCAAAGCCGCTTTGCCTTTCGTCAACCGACGCACCTCTATAATATCTTCTGGACGCTGGATAAAAGAAAGAGCAATCCAATCAATAGGTTGTTGCAAAACAGCTTGAAGATCAGCCTTATCCTTTGAAGTCATCGAACCAAAAGGCAAAATGGTATCGGGAAAACTGACACCTTTGTGATCAGAAATATGGGTTCCAGCAACCACACAGCATTCAACAAAATGGCCACCACACAATTGTGCACGCAGTTCCAGCTTTCCATCATCAATCAACAACCGATCCCCTAGTTTCACAGCAGACAACACATCCTTATGGGGAAAATAAACACGCTGTCCATCCCCTAGATCATTATGACTATCCAATGTAAAGCTTTGCCCAATATGCAGTTCTTCTTGCCCTTTAGCAAAAGATCCAACGCGCAATTTTGGTCCTTGGAGATCCACTAAAATACCAATGGGCCGGCAAACAATTTTTTCAACCTCGCGTATGCGCTGAACCAAATCAGCCATTGTTTCACAGTCCGTATAGCTCATATTCAAACGAAAAACATCAGCTCCCGCCCTAAAAAGCTTTTCAATCATCGCAATGGAAAAAGAAGACGGACCAAGAGTAGCAATAATTTTTACTTTACGTGCACGCTTCACGGTGGAGAACCTCCTAAAAGCGAAGGAGAATGTATAATCGAATCCCCCAACAAGGACTCATCGGTTAATTGTACCATCCAACTGGTTTGATTCCCCGTATCAATTTCCTTAAACTCCGCTTTTTGATAGCCTCGTGGAAAACAATCATGAACTCCCTGAATGGTAAATTGGCTATCTTGCACACACATCGTTATAGACCCTGCCCAATTGCCTTTTTTCTGTGCACCCTCCGCATAAAAATAATAAAATCGTGAAGAAAGTGGTCCCTCAATTAAAGTTTTACACTCTGTCACAGGGACAACCCACCACCCTTCACTCACCCAACCTGAAAATGTACGATAGCCAAGGGCAACACCAACAGACTGTTGAGTGGAATTACAAACTCTAAAATCAGCCTTTGCCAAACCAACAAATGAGCACGACAACAGAACACTCAAGAAAAAAACTCTTAGTTTTTTCAATAAAAACCATTCCTGTTTTTTGGCAACCACAAAACTTCCTTTATTATGTAAGCGATTAAAACAAAGCATAAAGCCCTTTTCTTTTTCAAAAGTCTTTTACATCTCTCCACAAATCTATAAAAATATATTTTTTTCTTTTTGGCTTCTTAGTGCCTTTTTATCAAGGCATATATCTTAAAAATTTTACAAAATATTTAAAGTCAATTTGTAAAAAACAATATAGCTTGATTGATCTCTTGTTTTTCAAGCTTTTTCAATAAAAATTTATCGCTAATAACAATAGCTTAAAACATGAAGTCCGGAGAAAAATGTAATGAACACAGTAACCGATGAAACACATGCGATATCCGTAAATCAATTGCGCGCTTTTATTGAGCGTATTGAACGATTAGAAGAAGAGAAAAAAACGATTTCTGATGATATTAAAGAAGTTTATGCCGAACTGAAAGGCTCAGGTTTTGATAGTAAAGCTGTGCGAAGCATTATACGATTACGTAAAAAAGAAGAGCATGAACGTATAGAAGAAGAAGCCATCATCCAACTCTATAAAGATGCACTTGGAATGAGTTAACACCATTCATAACAATAATGACGTCAGATATTTTCTCAAAATGACAGAGAAAATGATCATACTCCTCAATTTCTTATCAGAAATGAGCGGTGCATGGAGCTTGTAACGATAATATCAGAGACATGTTGTATTTTACGCCTCTGATACAAAACAGCGCGCCACAAAAAGTGCTAGCCAAAAGAGCCACCACAAAATGCTCTTATGTTGCCAATTTACGCGCTTGTTTTAAACAAGCTCCTCTCAATGCACTCATACCCATTTCACAACAAGGCTATAACGATAAAACCACGAGACACCAATCTTGCACCCGCACCATCATACTCTTTCCTCCCCAATCTTGCAGATAACCTTGGTTCCTGAAAATATTCATAACAAGTGCCCTTATCTATAATTACTTTCACTCCTCAGGCCAATTCCATTTATGACCTGCAAGAAAATGATGTTACTTGATTCATCATAAACAAATTTGCGATCAGAAAATCCTCCCATATTTAAGATTCTCAATTTGTATGCAAAAAATTATCATTATAAATCAATATATGACTCATTGATGCCTAGTTGTTTGAGAAAGCATCACATCTCTTGTAGCAAAAAATTTTCTTCTCCCTCATGCCACTGTTAAGCTGCAAGATCCAAGAAACCGATAGATGAAAACAGCAAAGCAATGTGCACCTATCATGCATCATGCCCTCTTTTGCACAAAACAAATGGCACATGAGCAGCTCAACATCTCATCGTAAAAAAACGAACTCAACAACTTAGCAAACTTCTTATAATTGCAGACCAGAAAACAGGATATCATGAAAAAGCAGAAGAAAATAATTGAACAAAAATTGCACAATCTTTGAAGGGAAAAAACACGGAACCCTCACACCACCAACACAGGATGGTGCTTCAAATTGCAACAGATTGGGCATTGCAAGTTTGTGCACACCACATTCATTGCCTTCTATAATTTATCAAACACTTTGTGCAGGAAGAAAAAATCATATCAATGATCAAAGAATAAGCTTTATGCTTTAGCGTGCGTGCATAGTTTTTGTGCAAAAGAGGAATTTAAAAGAAAAAACCATTGTAAAATGCAATAAAGTACGACGATCAATTGCAAAATAAGCTCTGAATTGGTAACTTTTCCCCTCCATTCCACACCTTGCTGCAAAGTTTATTGTTTTTTCTAAAATTCATAATCAACATCCCATACTTAGCAATGGAATTCAGCAAAAAATAAGCTATGTGAAAAATTGCAGAAGAAAGTTGTAAACTCGTATATTTCTATGGGGGAAAAATTATGGCTATCACAACAAAACGCACAATTTCCACCTTAATTGGTCCAGAAGATGCAGCTAAACTGTCTTCCTATTACTTACGTAATGAAAACCATCTCCGCCCCTTTGAACCGGTAAGATCTGCTGATTATAATACCCTAACATCTTGGAAAACACGCGTAGAAGTTTTCGCTCATGAGAGTGCACAAGGATACGCCTATCGATACGCTACACGATTGAAAAACGGCAATACAATCATCGCCACCGTGAATTTTACAAATGTGGTTCGCGGTGTTTTTCAAGCCTGTCATCTTGGTTTTTCTGTTGATGAAAAACAGCAAGGCAAAGGTCTCATGTTCGAGATTTTATCTGCTCTGATACCTCATATCTTTGATGTTTATCAACTCCATCGTGTGATGGCTAATTATATGCCTGAAAATACCAGAAGCGGAAACTTATTGGAACGCCTTAATTTTGAGAAAGAAGGCTATGCGAGAGATTATCTAATGATTTCTGGAAAATGGAGAGTTCACATTCTCACTTCTCGAATTCATGATCCCCATAGACCAAAAAATGAACATAAAGCGTTATAAGGTCTTTTCACCAGATGTTAAAAGAGAATCGTATCAAGCCTCACAAGATTGTGAAAATGTTTCTTTTTCACTGTTCTCACATATAAAGTGCAAACTCTCACCATCCTTCCTTTATCCGTAACTCTTTTTCCTCTCCAGTACACCCACGCATTCCATACAGAATGAAGCAAAACAAAGAAGAAATAAAAAAGCGACTATTGAAATCGATAAAGATACCCTTGCAAGGAATTAACGCTAAAGCGTTTTTATGATTGTATACACGCATTTTCTTCACGCAACAATTCAAGTTCTAGCCATTCTTCTTCTTTGCTCACACAACTCTTTTTTTTCTCTTCTAGTACTGTTAATAAATGTTCGAAACGCTCTTTATCCTTACTATAGAGTGTTGGATCAGAGAGTTCTTGTTCAATTTTTTTGATTTCGTCCTGCAAAGCAGCGATTTGTTCAGGCAATTTTTCCAATGCATAAACCTGCTTATAAGAGAGTTTGCGCGGTTTTATTTTTCCCCGCTCCCTAAAGTCATGATCTTTTGCAATGGGATTTTCATTTTCCCTTAGACGAGGATTTGCAGGTGCTTTCCGTTGTGATAGCGTTTTATCTTTGTGCCCAAATGATACAGCATGCTTGTTTTGTGCTATCATATCGCTATAACCACCAGCATACAAAATCCAATGTCCATCGCCTTTTGCTGCCAACATATGAGTCACAGTGCGATCTAAAAAGTCTCTGTCATGGCTTACCAATAACACTGTTCCAGCAAAATCAGCGATAAATTCCTGTAACAAATCCAAAGTTTCCATATCCAAATCATTGGTAGGTTCATCAAGAATCAAAAAATTTGCCGGACGCGACAGCAACCGCGCCAACATAAGACGTGCTCTTTCTCCTCCTGAAAATTCTTTAAGTGGTGTACGTGCTTGTTCGGGTAAAAACAAAAAGTCTTTCATATAAGAAACCACATGGCGCTCTTGCCCATTAATCACAAGAGTCTCTCCCCTCCCCCCTGTTAGATAATGTGCTAATGTTTCTTCTTCATTGAGAATACGCTGTTGATCAAGAAACGCCATGGCAAGGTTATATCCATGTCTCACCGTTCCACTATCAACGGCTTCTTGCCCGATCAATGTAGAAAGTAATGTTGTCTTGCCGATACCATTGGGACCAATCAAACCGATTCGATCACCACGCTGAATACGCAAAGAAAAATCTTTGACGATAACACGCTCCCCGTAAGACTTTGAAATTCGCTTTGCTTCAAGGACCAATTGGCCAGAATGAGAACTTTGAGCAGCAGTCAAAAGCGCACTTCTCGGTTGTCCTTTATAGTTTTTATGAAGTTTTCGCAGTTCTTTTAGTTCTCCCAAACGGCGCACATTCCGTTTACGCCGTGCACTCACCCCATAACGTAACCATTGTTCTTCGCGTGCAATCTGTCGGCCTAATTTATGCTGCTCGAGAGCTTCTTCTTGCAACGCTTTATCACGCCAACTCTCAAATTCTGAGAAGCGCTTTTCCAATCTTTTGGTGATACCCCGATCAAGCCATAGGGTTGAATGTGTAACATTTTCTAAAAAACGCCGATCATGGGAGATCACCACAATTGCTGAAGCCAAAGAACATAAAGTCCTTTCCAACCATTCAATGGTTGGCAAATCGAGATGATTTGTTGGTTCATCCAACAGAAGAATATCTGGTTTTGCGGCAAGAGCGCGCAACAAAGAGACACGCCGTTTTTCTCCCCCAGAAAGAGTTTCTAACTTTTCATTTCCTGAAAAACCCAAATTGGTGCGAAGTGTGTTTATCCATGGTATATCAGGGACATTATCGAACCCCGCTTCTACAAAGGTATGAACATCTTCAAATCCTGAACAATCCGGATTTTGTGAAACATACCGTATTGTGACTCTAGGGTGGCGAAAAATTTCCCCACCACTAGGCTCAATCATTCCTGCGGCAATTTTTAACAGCGTTGATTTTCCACAACCATTGCGTCCCACCAAGGCAATACGCGCCCCTTGCTCAACCGATAAGAAAGCTTGGTTGAGCAAGGGAGTTGTTCCAAAGGTTAGAAAAACGCGGTCAAGCCGCAAGAGCGGCAGCACCATTAACGAACGCGGCGCGGACAAGGTGCCTTATACATCACGCCTCTTCCATCTCGGTAAGTACATAATTGTGGTGTTTGCACTTTTTGTGCACAAGGTGCATGGTACACTCGACCTTTACGGTTATGATAAGTGCACAGCGGTGCTTGATGTACAACAATTTGTCTTTGTTGTTTTTGTTGTTTTTGCTGATTAACAGCAGCACCTGTTACTGTTCCGGCAAGAGCGCCAAATGCGGCACCTGTCAGTGCTGCTCCAGGAGTGCTTCCAGCAATTGCAGTTCCCGCCAAAGCCCCTATTGCTGCTCCTCCTACACCATACTGTGCAACGCGCTGATCATTTGTAGTACAAGCCACAGTACTTAAACCAATGGCTGAAACAACTGCCACTTTCAAAAATGATTTTAACATATTAAAACCTCTCCTTACATTAATACATAAATATATCATTCATGCCGGCACTTCATCTTTTGCCCCCCCCTCTGCCTTATTCAAATATACCGGAAGAGCTTTACGGAATAGGTACAGACGCCAACAATATAGCTTTTCCAGAACCTAAATGGCAAGAAAAGGTTCCACAAATACGGTTAGAAAGTGTCAAAGACGAGCCAAATGACACATTTTTATCACAAAGGGGCCATTTCACACCAGAAAGTGTTAAGCCTTGTAAATCAGAAAAACCGATAATACTAAACAAACATCCATCAGGTAGATCATATGAAAAAGGCTTTGGTAAGACCGGCCATCCTTCTTCACAACCACTTGTCAACAACACTGTAATACCTTTTTCTGCCATCATCAGTGCCCATGTCATATGAGACAGACTATGATCACTCCGCTCCCCTCCTAAAGCACCACACAAAATAAGGTGTTTGGCACCTTTTTGCAGAGCTCTCTCACATGCCAGAGCGCTATCGGTCATATCTTTATCAGAAGGAAAAACCTCACGAGGCACATGCGTATAGGTGTTGATTAAAGTTTGATCTGATGAATCAAAGTCTCCCACCCACAACTCAGGCATCACACCAAGCGCTGCTGCATGACGCATTCCACCATCAGCAGCAATCACACGGCTATTATGAATTTGAGTGAGCAAACGATCCGTGATACAAACATTTCCATTTAACAATATTGTAAATGTGGTCATGCTATACTCTGCCTTCCGTAATCTTTCCTCACATCTTTTTATCAAAAAGAGCCGTTTCTTATGGACAATAACCGTGCTATAGCTAAAAGAATCCTTATCAAAAAGCTCCTTCCCAAAAAACTTCTTTTTACTTGTAAAAACACATACAAAGATGCCAATAAAATTTGCCACAATATGCCCTGAAAATACAGTGCTTAAGAGTCAACGACACCAATTTTTTCAACGAAATTTTTCCTTTCGCACCAAAGTGTATAGAGCATCTCTCATAAGCCTCATGCTTCTCCTTTCTGCTTGTCATAGGCATCTCTCCTCAAATGATATGCTTTCTTCAGATTCTTCTGGAACAATCAAACATGCCAGCAAGCACAATATTTATGTCACATTAAGCAATCTGCAACACCCCCGTATTTTACAAAGATATGGTGGTGCTTATTCTCATGCAAAACTTGAACGTCTGTTAGCAAAGATTGTAGGCAAACTTGCTATTGTTTCACAAAATCCTCAACAACGCTATTCTGTAACAATCTTAAACTCAGAAAGCATCAATGCATTTGCTCAACCCAATGGCTCTATTTACATCACCCGTGGCATGCTTGCCTTAGCCAATGATTCCTCAGAACTTGCAGCAATTTTAGCGCATGAAATAGCTCATATTACTGCCAATCATGGCATTTTACGGCTAAAAAAACAAGCTGAATTGAAGGCAACGCATACCCCCTCATCAACTCCTCTCTCTCATGAGGAAGACAAGCCTCACAATTCTATACAAGACAAACAACAATTTGCACAATTTTTACGCAATCAGGAACTAGAAGCAGATTCCATTGCCTTGGAAATGCTCAAACAAGCAGGATATGATCCGTTTGCCTCTCTACGCTTTCTCCAATCAATGGAAGCCTATAGCGTTTTTCATAATCTCTTGATTAGAACAAATACTTCCTCAGACTTTCTAGCAAACCATCCCACCACTCCGCAACGGATTCGCCTTGTCAGAGAAAAAGCACGTAAAATGAGTATAGCGCACACAAGCAACACGAACCATGATTCTTTTCTCAAAAGCATTGATGGCATGATTTTTGGTGGAAGCTTTCCTACAGGTTTTGTACGAGACAATCAATTTATTCACCAGCATTTGGGAATCACTTTTGCTGTTCCCGATAATTTTACCATAGAAAATTCAGCACACACTGTTTGGGCCAGTGGACCAGACAATATTGCCATTCGTTTTGATACCCTACCGCGACCTTTTGCAATATCTGCAAGTGATTATTTAAAAAGCGGATGGATTGTCGGGTTGGACGAATCATCCGTGCATCCCCTCACAATTCAAGGTCTTTCTGGAGCGCGTGCAAAAGCAGCCAATGCGCATTGGCAATTTGATGTGGTTATCATTTTTTTCAAAAACCACGTTTTTCGTTTTTTGACTGCCGCCCCACTTCATTCTCAAAATTTTGAAGAGATTGCCACAAAAACGATACAAAGTTTTCACCCTCTCTCATCATCACAATTTAAGAAGCTAAAGCCTTTGAGAATCCGTGTTGTACGCGTTCAGCAGGGAGAAAGCGTTGCAAGCCTTGCCAATAAAATGCAAACAGCAACGCATAAAGAAACACTCTTTCGCATTCTCAACGCGCTCTCACCCACTCAAACCTTACGCGTAGGTACAGATGTTAAAATTATTATGGAATAAGAAGAGCTCTTTTATTATTTTGGGCACTTTTTCCTTCTTCCTATCCTCTTTTTCCTAAACTTTGAAGCATTTCCCGCCCCTAAATTTGTTTAGCCTTTGCCATCAATCACAACATTCCCACACACCATAGCCCGTAACAAATTGACCTCTCAAGGGGTCTTCAATAGCTATATATCATAAGCATCTGCTGAATGAACGGTTAAGAGAGCAGAACGCAATTTTTGTAAAGCCCGTGCTTCAATTTGGCGCACTCTCTCTTTGGAAATTCCCAGCTTTTCGCCCAACACTTCCAAAGTTGCTCCCTCTTCATTCAAGCGACGAAAACGGATAATTTCAAGCTCTCGTTCATTGAGAATTTGCAATGCATCATACAGCCATTGTGTCCGCCGTTGACCATCAATTGTTTGCTCAATCAAAGCATCCGGCAGAGGATTTTCATCCACCAGAACATCCATTTTGGCAATAGGATTATCGCTATTTTCAGAAATAGAGCCACTTAAAGAATTATCAGAACTGGAAAAACGAAAATCCATCGTTTCCACATCGCGCACGGAAACGCCAAGCTTTTCAGCGATTGTGCGAAAGATATCCTGTTTTGAAAGAGCACTATCATCTTGCACCAATTTTGCTCGCAAGCGACGAAGATTAAAGAAAAGTGCTTTTTGCGAAGAACTGGTTCCTCCTCGAACGATAGACCAATTTCGTAAAATATAATCCTGAATAGAAGCGCGTATCCACCATGTTGCATAAGTCGAAAAACGCACTTCCCGATCAGGTTCAAAACGCGCTGCCGCTTCCAATAGTCCCACATAACCTTCTTGTACCAGATCCCCCAACGGCATTTTGAAACGTTTAAAACGGTTAGCAATCGCAATCACCAAGCGCATATGCGCTGCTGCAATTTGATGCATAGCTTCATCATCGCGTTTATCTTTCCACCTTAGAGCCAAATCATGCTCTTTTTGTCGTTCAAGATAAGGCGCTTGCATAGCAGAACGCATCATATCACGTCCTAAGCTTTTATCTGCATCGCTATAATTTTTACTGCCTTTATAAACAGCATTTGAAAGATTACCCATAATAACCCCTTGCGATTAAAATTATCAAAACTGATTTGGTAACGACATCACTGTTCTTTTCAAGAAAGAACGCAAAAGTTGTTTGTTTGTACAGCGCTACTTTAACGTGTATTTTTATAATCGCAATTGTTTTTTTTATCAGAATTGTAAAACTTATGATCACAAGACACAGTTTTGCCTATAAAACGGCGATATAATATATGCTTCTTGCCGGCAAAAAATATGCGAAAAAGCTTTCTTGTCATATTTGAGCAACAGAACAGAAAAAATAATAAGATCAGAGAAAATAAATGCTGTTTTGTTTAATGATTTACTTAACTATCATTTTAAATGAAGAGCTTACTTTTATGCTTTCAGCTTTACAACACAACCAATACGTGTAATGACCTTTTATGAAGCATCTATGATAAATAAAAAGAAAATATTCAAATTATAAGGAGCAAAAAGAAGCGCCAAAAAGCTACAAGAATGATTGAAGAAAATGCAACAAACGTGCTAAAGGAGCAGCACAATGATAGAATTGTTAAGAATAAGCTTTTTACCAGTCTAGCACTGAGAAAGAAAATAATCATGGATAGCAAGATTGTTCAACAGAATAACATTTTTCAGGATGATATTCTTATTGAAAAACACGGTAATGGCAAATTCGAAGGTTTTCGTTTTTATGCCAACAAGAACAATAATGATCAAGCAGCAAGTGTGCAAAATTCGATAGAGAATGAAAATTTGATTCTTGCTTTTTCCAAACGTGCGATGCGTTTTTCTGCTTGTGCCAATAAAGATTTCACCCTCAGTTCTGATGGAATTGTGCGTTGGATTGGTCAACCGGTAGGGCAACTTGTTGGAGGAGAAGATTTTTTTAAACCAAAGCTTATTGTTTTAGCAGATACACAATTAACGGGGGAGGCACGTGAGAGCGTAGTAAAACGTTTGGAGCGCTTTGTAACTTTTTATTTTGACATCGCTTTACAACCACTGTTTGACCTGCGCAATGCTGAGAATTTAACGGATTCAACAAGCAGTCTTGCCTTAAAACTAGTTCACTCTTTAGGAGTTTTACCACGTCGAGAAGTTGCCGAAGAGGTTAAAAATCTTAACCAAGAATCACGTTCTGTTCTGCGACGATTAGGGGTGCGTTTTGGCGCTTTTCATATCTATATTGCAGGAATGCTTAAACCAGCTCCGGTTCAAGCCATTACCCTGCTATGGAATTTGCATAACGAGGGTCATGACCAAACTGGTTTGGGAGAAATTTTTGCAGCATTATCTGCTGGACGAACCTCATTGGTTGTTGATTCTACTTATAACCGACAATTTTATCAATTAGCCGGTTACCGAATTTTGGGGCAGCGTGCTGTACGCATTGATATTTTAGAACGTCTTGCAAATCTAATCCGCCCCGCACTTCATTGGAAACAAGGCAATGAACCTAAACCCGAAGGCGCTTATGATGGCAAAAGCTTTTTTGTTACATCGGAAATGATGTCGATTCTTGGAGCCAATGGGAGCGATATGGAAGAAATTCTCAAAGGGCTAGGTTATCAATCGCATGCCATAAGCAATGCTGTTTTTGAACAACATCTCCTTGCCGACAAAGCACCTTCTAACACCAGTAGTACGACAACAACTGTCCTTGATGTTCCTGCAGCAGAATGCGTTGGCGATCAATGGCAAACAATGCATACCTTAGAAACAGTCCAAGAAGAAAAAAGCGCTATATCCACTTGTAATGATACACAACAAAATACTATAAGTCGTTTACCAGATGCAGAACTTGTTGGTGACTTTGCCAAACAAAAACGCGCTACCACAGAAGATAAAGTTATTTTATTGTGGCGCTATAATCATCAATTTCACCATCACACACAAAAAAAACGTGATAAATCGGGACATAAGTGGCAAAATAAAGCAAAAAAAGCGTTTAAAAAAGAGGCAAAAACGAATGAGAAGAGTCCTCAAGAAGCCACATCACACACAAAACATTCTTATAAATCTAACACCCCTCACAACAAACGCACGAGTCATAAACCCTTTCAAAAAGAAAAACAGCTTAATCCAGATTCACCTTTTGCAAAATTAGCGGCACTTCGTGATCAACTCAGAAATAATAAAGACACAGTTTCCTCCAAAGATCACTAAAATAAACAATGGAGTTCGATCTTGGCCCACGTAGTAACCGACAACTGCATTCACTGTAAATATACAGATTGCGTTGAAGTTTGCCCTGTTGACTGCTTTTATGAAGGTGAAAATATGCTTGTCATTCACCCCGATGAATGCATCGATTGTGGTGTTTGTGTGCCAGAGTGCCCAGCAGAAGCTATTGTCCCTGATACAGAACCAGGATTAGAAAAGTGGTTAGAACTTAATCTTCTTTACGCAAGCAAATGGCCTAATTTAACCACCCGTAAAGATCCTCTTCCTCAAGCAAAAGAAATGGATGGTGTTCCGAACAAATTAGAAAAATATTTTTCAGAAAATCCAGGAAGCGGCGACGAATAACCTCACAACACGCACTTACAAAATAATCTACAGAAGCTATTCAAGCTGGTACAGAGCTAAAACTTAAAAAGTGGTTAGAACTTAAATCTCCATTATGCAAACAAATGGCCTCATTTAATCACCCGTAAAGACCTTCAACCCCAAGTAAAAGAAATAGAAAGTATTTTTCAAAAAAATCCAAGAAGCGTCGATAAATAACGATACAACACACATCATGCACCTGCAAAAATTGAGAGCATTTTCTTGTAAAAATAAAAATTCTTAAGCGAAATGATTGATTCTTTTGAATTTTGATGTTAATGTTATTTTAACACGATCCTCTTTCTAAGTATTTTTCTTTGCTTATTTTTAATGAAGCAATGTATTTTTTGTTGAATTTAAAAGTACTCGACTTTTATGCTCATTCAATTAGTGTAATATACTTGGTTAAGAACACTCAACCCTCAGGTTTATAACCTGTTTTCCGATACATTTGTTGGTCATAAAGGGAGTAAACGAAAATATGGCATCCCAACACGGAACGTCCTCCAATTATAAAGGATTTGCAACCTCTGAATATATCGTCTACCCTACCCACGGCGTGGGACAAATTATAGCAATTGAAGATCAAGAAGTTGCAGGACATAAATTGAAACTTTTTGTCATCCATTTTGCGAAAGATAAAATGGATGTTAAAGTGCCCATTGCTAAAGCTCTTTCTGTTGGAATGCGCAAATTGTCTGCTGTTGATTCTGTTGAACGTGCATTAAAAATTCTTCATGGAAAAGCACGTGTTAAACGCACTATGTGGTCACGTCGTGCTCAAGAATATGATGCTAAAATCAATTCGGGAGATCTTATTTGTATTGCTGAAGTGGTGCGTGATCTTTTTCGTTCAAACCTACAACCCGAGCAATCTTATTCTGAACGTCAACTTTATACTGCAGCACTTGAGCGAATGGCCCGTGAAATTGCAGTGATTAATGGTCTTTCTGAAACAGAAGCCATCAATCTCATAGAAATGCATCTCTCAAACAAACCAAAGCGTGAATTGAAAGCGAAGAGAGATGAAGCAAATGTAAGTGATGAAGCCGTTTATGCAGCATAACAAATAATCCATAAAATAAAACCAGCATATTGCTGGTTTTATTTTTTTCTTATTAAGCTATCCATAGTAGAAGAATATTGAATAGAAAATTTGCCAAGGATTTTTATTCGGTAATATATTGCTAGAATGAACGCGATATAAGTATTATTGTGCCTTCATATCTCAAGAAATCGATATCTCACTCTTTCTTGACATCCTTTTTATTCCCATTTCACATATTAAAGCAAATAATTTTCTAAAAAACTTGGCTCATCAAAAGCATCAAAGATCTTTTCTAGCATTTCCCTTTAATGAGCATACATCACACAAAATACACACCAAGACATTTCTTCTACCAGTCTAGATAACAAGAAAACCCCAATAGCTCACAAAAGGAGAAAATTTTGGTCTTAATATGCTCAATGAAGAGAGTACAGAAGAGCACAACCACCTCTCTGCGCACTTATGCACATATCAAATGGATGTTATTTTAATAAAAAGACAAAACGCTCAATCTTTAGGTACCAGAACTACACGTCCACGATACATCCCTGTTTTCAAATCAATATGATGAGGGCGACGCAGTTCACCAGAATTTTTATCCTCGATATAAGTTGGCACCTTAAGGGCATCAGCCGAACGGCGCATACCCCGCTTTGATGGAGAGGTTTTTCGTTTAGGTACAGCCATAAAGAGACACTCCAAATCCATTAAAACAGAAAAAGCAATGCCAAAAAATGACAATGCTTCTATCAAAAACACTATAAAAGTTGATTACCTTATACACTGATTAAACAGAAGAGGCAATGTCAAAATGACAATACTGTTACCACAATGAGCAAAATTGATGTTAGAAACGACAAGAGTATTACCAAGAATTGAGAGATTTATGCACTGATTAAACGTCTTTTCATGATTCTTTCATTCAATTTTTGTTTGTCTTTAATAGAGACTCTTGCATAGAGTGAGAATAAGTATCAAAAGAACAATTAATTTTTTAACAAACACTCAAAGCAAATTGAAAAAAATAAGAAAAACAACCTTTTCTCTGTTACAAGTTCGAAAATTTCATTTTGCCAAAATATAAGGAAGCAAGAATGCACGAATTTACTACCCTTCTTGCAAAGCATGGGCGCAGCGTTGAAAGTCGACTTGACACACTGCTCAGTGAACAAGTTGAAAAGGATGAAATTGCCCGTCCTAAAATCTTGATTAAAGCCATGCGTCACGGTGTATTGAATGGTGGAAAACGGCTACGTCCTTTTCTTGTGCTTGAAAGTAGTGCCCTTTTTGATATTCCTGCTGAACACGCTCTTGATATTGCCTGTGCCCTAGAGTGTGTTCACTGTTATTCGCTCATTCATGATGATCTCCCTGCCATGGATAATGACATACTTCGACGCGGAAAACCAACCGTTCACATAGCCTTTGATGAAGCAACAGCGATTCTTGCCGGCAATGCCCTCTTAACATTTGCCTTTGAAATCATTGCTAACAAAGCCCATGCACTTACTTTTGATACCAGAATAAAGCTTATCACGGCACTCTCAAAAGCATCAGGATTTGCTGGTATGATAGGCGGTCAAATGCTTGACATTGAAGCAGAAAAAAAACTGCAAGAGAGCAGCAATATTCTCACTCTACAACGCATGAAAACAGCCGCCCTGATAAGCTTTGCGTGCCAAGCAGGAGCAATCATCGCCCATGCATCTAAAGAATTAACGGAAAAACTTGCTTCTTTTGGAACATATCTTGGTTTAGCTTTTCAATTAACGGATGATCTTCTTGATGTAACTGCCAACAGCGAAGTTCTAGGCAAAACTGCTGGTAAAGATGAAAATGCACAAAAAGCCACTTTTGTTCGTCTTTATGGCATTGAAGAAACACGAAAAAAACGAGGTGAACTCATCACCAAAGCAGAAGCTCTTTTACGCCCTTTTGGTGCCAAAGCAAAACCACTCCTAGACGCTGCCCATTTTAGCGCAAAACGCAAAAATTAATAGCCTCATCCACCTGACACATACATAAAGAAGAATCAAAGCAAAAAACAGAACAATAATTTCTCGTTTTTCAGCAATAACATTTTGATTTATAATGATAATTTACTATTTTGTATATTGAATGAGAGAGCTGAATATCGTAGGATTCTCTTATTTCAAATCTGTCTATGTTGCATCAATCAATATCACTTTCTTGCACGTCAAAAGCGGGGCTGGTGTGTGGGTAAAAACTAGACAAGAAAGGAGTAAAAATACCTTTTATGAATGCTCTCAAATGCAAGGACTGCCGTAATATTGGGAGCTGGCAAATATAATGATTGTGCCGGTTTGCTTCTTCATAAGCGTAAATATAGGGATCTCAATGGCTTTATCGCTATAGCATTCACGGGCGTCGTCGCGAAATGGGATTTGGTGCCTTAAAAGATATCTCTTTAAAACAAGCGCGTAAATTAGCAAAGCACCACCACTTCAATAAACCACCGGCTTTAGCGCAATAAGCAACAATAAAGAACGCACCACCACACAATAAAACACAGACAACAAGATATAAAAAAGTTTTTCTTTACTTCAGTTTATGTGATGATTTTTTTAACCTTGCCCAAAGCGAGTATGAATATAGTCACTTAAAAGTGCTTCAAACTCTTCAGCAATATGATTTCCGCGCAAAGTCTTTACCTTTTGCCCCTCAATAAAAACAGGTGCCGCTGGGCTTTCACCTACTCCAGGCAATGAAATACCAATATCGGCATGTTTTGATTCTCCCGGTCCATTGACGATACAGCCCATCACGGCCACCTTTAAACTTTCAACACCAGGATATTTTTCACGCCAGATGGGCATATTTTTATGTAAATCTGCTTCAATTTTTTGTGCCAATTCCTGAAACACTGTCGAGGTTGTACGACCACATCCAGGACAAGCCGCAACCACAGGCAAAAATTGCCGAAACCCCATGACTTGTAAGAGCTCTTGCCCTACCTTTACTTCTCGCGTCCGGTCTCCACCAGGTTCTGGAGTTAAGGAAATACGGATGGTATCGCCAATTCCTTGCTGTAACAAAATTCCCAAAGCCACAGAAGAAGCAACCACACCTTTTGTTCCCATTCCTGCTTCTGTTAAACCCAAATGGAGCGCATAATCACAACGCGCTGCCAAATTGCTATAGACAGCAATAAGATCTTGGACATCACTCACTTTAGCAGAAAGAATAATTTTATCCCGCCCCAATCCCAACTCTTCAGCAAAAGCAGCCGAAAGCAGAGCCGATTGAACAACAGTTTCCCGCATCACTTCAGCAACAGATAAGGGATTTTCCTGCCTTGCATTTTCATCCATAAGCCGTGTCAACAACGCATTATCAAGAGATCCCCAATTCACCCCAATGCGAATAGCCTTATTATAGCGGCAAGCAATCTCAATAATTTCCGCAAACTGGCGATCTTTTTTTGCACCAAACCCTACATTTCCAGGATTGATCCGATATTTTGCAAGAGCCTCTGCACAAGCAGGATATTCTGATAAAAGCTTATGACCAATATAATGAAAATCTCCCACTAATGGCACAAAAAAGCCTAATCGTTCTAATCGCTCGCGTATTTTTGGTACAGCAGCAGCCGCTTCATCACGATCAACGGTAATTCGCACCAATTGAGAACCAGCCTGCCAAAGAGCAGCAGTTTGCGCAACAGTTGTATCAACATCGGCAGTATCTGTATTGGTCATGGACTGAACAACAATGGGGTTATCACCACCAACCACAACATCGCCCACCGCAACACCAACAGATCGACGACGTTCAAGAGGTTTAGATAAAAAATATGCCGTGCTCATCAAGTCCTCAAATTTTCACAACCTAGCGCCTGTCGATCATCTTTTATGTTGGCTTTCTCCATAATCTCAAGGGATAAGATGTTCTACAAGCCACAAGTCTAATGACAGATTGATTTTTCTCAAGTGGTTTTCACCTGCTAGCACTTACGTCATTTATTTCATAGCTGTCATTCACTTCATAGAATCATCAGATCAGTTTTGTCCTCAATATCCCCTTTAGTTTTACACTTCTACACTTGGTTCATTCAAAAGAAAACTGAAATCAAACAAAGATGACACTGTATTTATCTGTCTTATATGATCCTTTAAAAAATAATATTTTACAGCACTACAGATAACACTTGTCACAATACAATTTTAGAAAAGATACCACTTCATTCCACAAAAATCCTTGGACTTTGCAATCCTCTTAGTCATAGAGTCGTCTAACACAAATTGGCACCTTGGAAGAAGTACCATCCATTAGGTTTGAGAAAATCAACTCACTGATGATTCCTCTTTCACGTCATCGACCAAGAGCACAAATGCAACCTTTCAATTTTCAAGCCGTTATAGCAAAGCCCCAACATAATTCCAATTTTCGTGAAACAGTATAACACATGAAGGAGTCAACAAATGTGTCTATTTTCAACCCACTCTAAAAATGCCAAAATTAAAAAACGCATTGCACAATTAAAAAGTGAACTTGTCCCTGTAAGTCGTTGGCATTCGCATAGTGACAATTTTGAAAACATCTCTGACATGCTTGACACATGGAAACAAAAAGGGCGCCATGCGCTTTACCATCTCAACGAGCATGCTACGGAATTGAAGAAAAAAGCAAAAGAACACCCTAAAACAACCCTCGCATTAGCGGCAGGATTAGTTTTGGCTGGCTTCTTGCTGATACGCAAAAATTAAAATATTCCTCCCTTTAATGCCCGCTTTAAATCGGGCATTCTTTTATAGCTTACAGACGACAACTTTAAGAAACATAAGAAACCAGCAGCGGCATCTTAAATAACCTCCCCACATTTCCAAAAGATTGACAAAGCCTCCAAGCTGTCAATTTGCTATCGCCCTCCTCCTCACACCTTAAAGATAAAGATTCTCACCTATACCGGTCTGCAAAAATCCAATGTTTTCTTGTCGAGTAGATTCCATCTGCTAACTATTTATATGATCCACTTCTATAAGGCTCTATGAAAAAATCCTGCTTTGAATACACATAAATACACTCTAGAAATACTGAATGCGTAAAATCTTATATGCTTTATACCACAACAGCTCGAACGACGCTATTTTACGGCATAAGAAGATAATGCTAAAATATATAATAGACTGAATTATCATCATACTATAATCATCATTTTCAATTTTTATCATCACCATGAATCCGATAAGTTTCAGCCTGAATTTTCTTATATTAGCCCCATTAAAATTGCTTTCTTGCACCTTATAAGCAGCATGAGCATGTGAATAAAAACCATAAAGAAAAAAGGAAATATGCTTGAACGCTTTCAAAGACAAAATCTATCGCAACATTGGAAACAGCTAGATAATATGATAGTATCCATAAGCATAAAGATGATGGTACAGCTTTATACTCTTCATACACACCGTCGTGAAATGGATTTAACAACATTGAGAAATGCTTTTTAAAAAAACGCACGCATGAGCGACATGCGAGCATTCCATTTTACGTGAGGAATATAATCCCATTTAAGAATAACAGCCACAAAAGCATGAGGCAATATATAACCTCCATTATTTAAAAGATATTGCTTTAAACCCTTTTACAAACCATAAAGGGCGAATAAAAAAACGCAGCAAAAAGAGAAGCTTGTTTACACCGTTACACCCGCCCCCCTAATGAAGATACTTCCCCATTTCAGGGATAACAAAAACAGATTGATGCACTATATTGTCCTCATTTAGCATAAAAAAGCTGCTATCATGCGTAAAGTACTAAACCATCTCAATCTTTGTCTCAAACATGCAACGGCACTAGATGAAGACAGCGCTTTATCAGCGGCAATAAGCTCTTTATGAGGCATAACAACATCATAAAGCCATAAACTTCCCTGTCATAAATTAGAAAATAGAGCAACTTTTTGTACAACACTTTGCAAGACAACAAGCATATCCGGTATTATATTTACCTATTCTTACAAGTAATTACACCAATTGTTTTGTCATATTCATAAAGATCTTATTATAGAATAACCTACAGAAAACCCCTGCTAAAAGCAGATTTCCTGTATGTTTGACAATTTTATATAATTCGCTTATCAGCTCACTGAACCAGCCCTGCTTTAAATATTCTCCTCAATATAACACTTTCTCCCTTCATTGATGCAAAAGAAAACTAAAATCAGTAAAAAGCGCTCCTGTTATTTTTCCTATGCAATGAATATATCTCACTCTCCTGAAGGATACTCTCTTACAGCAGAACAGATAAAAGTTTAAAGAGATGTAACATGACAAACCAAACGAAATCCTCTAAAGTAAATGCCCACTTGCTATAAGAAAAAGGTATAAAAATCAAACTGAAAATACCCAAAATTCACCCTCCAGAATCGGCACGCTGGGAAGTATCCACATACGTAACAACAGACATACCAGGAATAAGCTTTTCAGCCCCCTCTTGTCCAGGATCTAAAGCAATACGCACCGAAATACGTTGTGCAATTTTAATAAAATTACCAATTGTCGTATCCGTTTTTAATAGAGAAAATTCTGAACCCGTCGCAGGTGCGAAACGAACCACACGTCCTGTCAATTTTTTATTATTCAATGCATCAACAGAAAAAATAACCGGTTGCCCAACACGCATCTGAGAAAGTTGCGTTTCCTTATAATTGGCAATAATCCAAATATCATCTGAAATAACCGACACCAATTGCGCACCAGGCAAAATATATTGTCCCACCCGCGCACCAACCAAACCAATATAGCCCGTTTTAGGAGATAAAATCTTCGTACGATCAAGATTAAGCTTAGCCAATTCAACACCAACCTTTGCTCCTGCGACCTCTGACTGCAAACTTTGGCGTTCAAGATCCAATTGTTTTTGCAATTGGCGTTTTGTTTCAAGCGCCGTCAACAATTGTGAAAGAGGACGAGAAACAATATTCGAACTATCCCCAAAGCCTAGCTTTTTGTTTTCAGGAAGAACATTGGAAAATGCTTTTGAGCGCGCCAATTCTGCTTCTGCAGCATTAACTTCTCCCTGTAGAATTTGAGCCTGCAATATAACACTTGCAAGTTTTGCATTTTTTGAATCGAGAACAGCTTGTGCACGTGCCAACTGTTGGCGAAACAGAGCAGCATCGAGTTCAAAGAGCAGCATTCCTTTTTCAACACGTTGATAATCTTGCACATAAATCCGTGCAATAACCCCAGAAATTTGTGAACTCACCAGAGTAACATCGCCCTTAATGGCAGCATTATCAGTGATTTGAATATTACTTATAAAAGGCGGCAGCTTCCAAGCCCACAAGATTAACAAAATACCTGTAATTCCTGAGAGGAATGCAACAAGTGTTGCTCTTGCGCGTAATGCTTTTATCATTTTTTGCACCCCTCTTCACCAACATAAGACTGTTTTTTGAATGCACGAATAGAACATAACTGTACAGATATTTTCATAAGAAAAACAGTGAATACAACCACAGCAATATAAAAATAAAGCCGGAAAACATCATCATAAGCCAAAATATTTGCTGTTAATTTAAACTTTTCAATCACTCCAGATGTGCTTTGCTCATCTCCCAAAATATGAGGAACAAAAGCACCATAAGAAGGAGAAAATAAGGTGTTAGCCTCTCCTGAAATAAGAGGATCCGTAACAACAATATTTTGTGTTAAAGACTCAAAGTTCTTATGGGCGAAAAAAAACTGCAAACTGCCAAACAGGGCTGATCCCATCAATCCGCCAGTCACTTGCGTAAGCAGGAAGACGGCAATAAAACTCAAAACGTAACGTGGCCCTCGCTCACCGGAAACCACAAATCCGCGACAAAGAGCAGGCGGTAAAAAAAGTGCATAACTAAAACTGACCAACCCTTGACTGAGCATCATATCTTGTGGACGTGTTAAATGGTTCACATGACTATCTAAATAAGTCCCAAGCGCCAAACAGCCCAGAGAGACAAGATAAAAATAATCCTCGCGCCCAACACGTAAGAACAACACACAAACCGCTCCTCCTAAAAGAGCACCCAATATAATCGCAAGATTCATGGGTGCCATCTCACGATTTAACAAACCAAACAGATTAAAAAAACCCACTGCTAAAGTTGATCGTTCTAAGAGGAAAACATGAAAGACCAATAAAATGAGAACAGATTGTATCATTTCTTTACTGAAAATCCAGCGCAAATCAATCAATGGTTTTTCTCTATTAAGTTCAATAATAATTGCAATGACCAAAGAAAAAACAGCAAGTGCAAAAGCCCAGCCAATCCATGGTGCTTCATACCACCAATACAAGATACCAACAGACATAATTACAGCATTGAGTCCAAGACCAAGAGCAATCAAACCATAACTAAGCCAATCTAATTTTTGAATATCCTTATTGCGTACCACAGGGGTTAGTGGCAAAGCATAAATACATCCCAAACTAATCAGAACCAACCCCATTTCCATTGCTGAAAGGCTTGAAAAACCACCATTTTCCAGCAATCCAGGCGAGATCAAACGTGATAAGGGTGCAGCAAGAGCAGCATTCATATAATTCAAACTAAGACCAATGGTAAATTTCTTTGCTGGTGCAAAAGCCTCCATCATATAAAGCAGTGCAAGCGAAGCCAAAGGCGCTGCAGCAATACCAGCAAAAAAGCGAATGATCAGTGCAGAACGCAAATCTGTAACAAGAAGTTGTAAGACACAAACCAAAACGAAACCAAGAATTGATAATTCAGCAAAAGCACGCAACCCAAATTGGTAGCGAATTTTGATCAACATAATGGCAACGCTTACATTTGGTGCCATATAGGCAGCAACCAACCACGTTGTTTCGGTCAAAGTTGCATGGAAATCACCGGTAAGATGGACAATATTAGACTGAACAACATTTGCCCCCAGACCATAAGCCCATTGCAAGATAAAAGAGGCAAAAATATAGACGAAACACTTTGGCAAAGGACCCGCAAAAACGCGGCCTGGATATGGAAAAGGCTTACCTCCTCTTTTAGCAGACATAACCGTACTTTTTTTTCCGCCCATGTCGCCTTTCCCGTATAACCCTTTACGCCTCTGTCACCCCAGCCCCAGCAGCTGTCAATTGATCAAAAAATTCTTCAAGCTTATAATTTGTTTCATCATTTGTCCCGGCATCTAACGTTGCTCGAACTTGCAAAATCTGCTGTTCTAGCGCTTCAAAAGAGAGATGCTCGACAACAACAACATGCTCCACCAAAAGAGAACATCCTGAAAAGGTAATATTGGCAACGCCCCCACAAACAGCAAACAGCTTCTCTCCTGAAGGGGTGCGAACAAGCACACTCCCCAACACAACGCTCGCCACCAGCGGTGCATGATTCGCCATCACCGTCAAAACACCTGATGCTGAAGGAAGAACAACGGAATTCACCTGCTCTGAAAATACAATTTTTTCAGGCGATACCAGTTCAAACAAAAAATGCTCTTCTCTATTGTATTCCACAAAAATCTCCACGAGGCCTGCTACAAGGACTTTTTATCCTCTTTACACCAAGCATTTATTACAGATTTCTTCTTATGAAGAAGCCTCTGCAATGAGACGCTTTCCTTTTTCAATGGCTTCATCAATCGAACCAACCATATAAAAAGCTGCTTCTGGCAAATCATCATAATCGCCAGCACAAAGGCCCTTAAAGCCTTTGATTGTTTCTTCTAAAGGCACGAGTTTTCCAGGTGAGCCGGTAAAAGCTTCCGCTACATGGAAAGGTTGCGAAAGGAAACGTTCAATTTTACGCGCCCGTCCCACCAGCAACTTATCATCTTCAGAAAGCTCATCCATTCCAAGAATGGCAATAATATCCTGTAGTGCTCTATAACGTTGCAAAATGGTTTGCACTTGACAAGCAACCGTATAATGCTCATCGCCCACGATCAATGGATCTAGCATACGCGAGAAAGAGTCGAGGGGGTCAACAGCTGGATAAATTCCCTTTTCTGCAATTGAACGGGAAAGAACCGTTGTTGCATCCAAATGGGCAAAAGACGTTGCGGGTGCTGGATCTGTCAAGTCATCAGCTGGAACATAAATAGCCTGAACAGAGGTAATAGAGCCTGTTTTTGTACTGGTAATACGCTCTTGCAAAGCCCCCATATCCGTTGCCAAAGTTGGCTGATATCCCACAGCAGAAGGGATACGCCCTAAAAGGGCAGACACTTCAGCTCCTGCTTGGGTAAAACGGAAGATATTATCCACGAAGAAAAGAACATCTTGTCCCTCATCACGGAAACTTTCTGCAATAGTCAATCCTGAAAGCGCCACACGAGCACGTGCTCCTGGTGGTTCATTCATTTGCCCATAAACGAGTGCACATTTTGACCCTTCTGTTGAACCGTTGTTTTCTTTTGGATTCACATTTACGCGGCTTTCAATCATTTCATAATAAAGATCATTTCCCTCACGTGTACGCTCTCCCACACCAGCAAACACAGAATATCCACCATGTGCTTTTGCGATATTGTTGATAAGCTCCATAATAAGCACGGTTTTACCAACCCCAGCACCACCGAACAAACCAATCTTACCACCTTTAGAGTAAGGTGCTAACAAATCAACGACTTTAATACCAGTGACAAGAATTTCTGAGACCGTCGACTGTTCCACATATTCAGGAGCATCTTGGTGAATAGAGCGTTTTTTGGCTGTCACAATTGGTCCCACATTATCAACGGGCTCCCCAATGACATTCATAATACGACCAAGTGTTGCCTCTCCAACCGGCACACTGATCTGTGTTCCCGTATCAAAAACCTTTTGGCCACGGACAAGACCATCAGTGGTATCCATAGCAATAGTACGCACAGTATTTTCGCCCAAATGCTGAGCAACTTCCAAAACCAGACGATTCCCTAAATTATCGGTTTCTAATGCATTAAGGATATTAGGCAATGCACCTTCAAACTGCACATCCACAACAGCGCCAATAACCTGTTTGATCTCACCAACACCACCTGCTACATGCCTCTCTTCTTTTACAGGGGTATTTTTAGAAGAGCCCTGCGCAGACACAGAGGAATCCTTTACATCCACTTGAGATTTCGAGGCGGCTTTTTTCACGCCCGAACGAGCAGCTGGTTTCTTTTTCTCAACTTTTGCTGCTTCCTTACTTGACGTCACTGCTTTTACCATCAATCTTTACCTTTTCACTTTAAAGCGCTTCAGCGCCCGCAATAATTTCGATTAATTCAGTTGTAATCTGTGCCTGACGTTGACGATTATAAGCCACCGTCAATTTATTAATCATTTCACCCGCATTGCGCGATGCATTATCCATAGCAGTCATCTTCGCACCCATTTCACCAGCGACATTCTCTAGCAAAGCGCGAAAGATTTGCACGGAAAGATTGCATGGTACAAGCGCCTCCAAAAGAGAAGCAGCATCGGGCTCATAATCATAAACAATCGACTGTAAATTCTTGTTTTTATCTGCCTTTTCAACAACATTGTCTGTCTCCATAGCTCCCTTGGTAGAACCCATCGGGATCAAAGGGAAAGCCGTTGGACGCTGATTAATCACGGAAACAAATTCCGAATAAAATAGCGTACAGACATCAAAAGCACCCTCATTAAATAACGCAACAATCCTTTGGCTAATCATTGCTGCTTCATTAAAACCAACCCGCTTTACAGCATGCAAATCAATGTGATCAACCATCAAAGCTTTATAATCACGCGATAAAATATCTGCGCCCTTTTTCCCCACGGTTAAAATCTTAACGATTTTACCAGCAGCAAGCAGAGTCTTAATCTGCTCACGTGCACGGCGTGCAATCTGCACATTAAAAGCCCCACACAATCCACGCTCAGCAGTACAAACCACCAAAAGATGAACATCATCCCGACCAGTTCCCCGCATAAGGGGAGGAGCATCAATATTATCTACATCAGCAGCAACACTGGTTAAAACATCCGCCATCCGTTGTGCATAGGGGCGCGCGGACCGAGCGGCCTCTTGTGCACGGTGCAACTTTGCCGCTGCAACCATCTGCATAGCTTTGGTAATCTTCTGTGTTGCCTTAACCGAGGCGATACGGTCTCTAAGATCCTTCAACGATGCCATTTAAGCATTCCATCACTTCATCACGAAAAATTCTTCGCATAAGACTTAAGAACAGTAAGCAACTTATCCTTAAGCTCATCGGTTAGCTGTTTTTGCTCAGCAATTGCTTTTAAGAGATCTTGGTGATCACTACGCAAGAGTGTTAAAAGCCCCTGTTCGAATCGCGCAACATCGGAGACAGCCAGAGGATCAAGATAACCATTCACCCCAGCAAAAATGACAGCAACCTGCTCTTCTGTTTTCAAAGGAGAAAATTGTGGTTGCTTCAAAAGCTCTGTCAAACGTGCACCACGATTTAAAAGACGCTGCGTTGAAGCATCCAAATCAGAACCAAACTGTGCAAAAGCTGCCATTTCACGATATTGTGCCAATTCCCCTTTGATCGATCCAGCCACTTGCTTCATCGCCTTAATTTGCGCAGCAGAACCAACCCGCGACACAGAAAGCCCAACATTCACCGCAGGACGAATTCCTTGATAGAACAAATTGGTTTCCAAGAAAATCTGCCCATCCGTAATAGAAATGACATTGGTAGGAATATAAGCGGAAACGTCATTTGCCTGTGTTTCAATGACTGGTAAAGCTGTCAAAGATCCAGAACCGTTCTCTGCATTAAGCTTTGCCGCTCGCTCTAAAAGGCGTGAATGAAGATAGAAGACATCACCGGGATAAGCTTCACGGCCTGGTGGGCGACGAAGCAAAAGAGACATTTGGCGATAAGCCACTGCTTGTTTAGAAAGATCATCATAACCGATCAAAGCATGTTGCCCATTGTCGCGGAAATACTCACCCATTGCACATCCCGCAAGAGGAGCAAGAAATTGCAAGGGAGCAGGATCAGAAGCAGTAGCCGCAACGATAATGGAATATTCAAGCGCACCACGCTCTTCTAAAACTTTCACGAACTGTGCGACTGTTGAGCGTTTTTGACCGATAGCAACATAAATACAATAAACCTTATCCTGTTCGCGCCCAGAATCTTTTTCGTGGAAAGGTCTCTGATTTAAAAATGTATCGAGCAAAATCGCTGTTTTTCCTGTTTGACGATCGCCGATTACCAATTCACGCTGTCCTCGTCCAATGGGAATGAGTGCATCAATAGCTTTCAATCCGGTTGACATAGGCTCATGCACAGACTGACGGGGAATAATTCCTGGTGCTTTTACATCAACACGACGACGTTCTGTTGCTTTAAGCGGACCTTTTCCATCGATAGGGTTTCCCAGTGCATCGACAACACGACCAAGCAGAGCAGGTCCCACAGGAACATCCACAATAGTTCCCAACCGCTTAACACTATCACCTTCACGGATATCACGGTCAGAACCAAAAATCACCACCCCGACATTATCGATTTCCAGATTCAAAGCCATACCGCGTACGCCATTTGAAAAAGAAACCATTTCACCTGCCTGGACATTATCCAAACCATAGACACGGGCGATACCATCCCCTACAGAGAGAACCCAACCGATTTCTGAAACTTCAGCCTTTTGGTCAAAGTTTCTGATTTGCTCTTTTAGAATTTTTGAAATTTCAGATGGTCTAATATCCATCAGCTGACCTCTTTTTTCAATGCAAGCTTAAGCGAAGACAATTTTGTTACAAGAGACGTATCAATTTGAGACGACCCCACACGAATGATTAATCCACCAAGAATTGTTGGATCGACACAGATATTTAGCAAAACTTTTCCCCCCACAATACCTTCCAAAGCCACACGCAGCTGTTTTTCTTGGTGAGAACTTAAAGGGCGAGCAGAAATAATCTGCGCCGCAGTTTCTCTGCGAGAAAGGGCAACACGACGCTGAAAAGCATGTAGAATACCGGACAAGGCATAAAGCCGACGATTTATTGTGATAATATGCAAGAAGTTTTCAATGATCTGACCAGCGCTCCTATCAGCAAATTTGATGCTCTGACAAACAGAACGCACCACTTCAACCTGCTCTTTTACTGAAAAGAACGGACTTTGCACAAAGCGTTTTAAGTCTTCATTTTGATCCAAGACAAGCAAAAAAGATGCGACTGCCTTTTCAACCTTTTCCACCGCTCCTGCTTCTTGTACGAAATCAAAAAGCGCTTGCGCATAGCGTTGATCTACCAATGGCAGCGGTATAAGAGAAAATGAATCCGACACGAAATACCGCCTCTTTCCCTTGAGCGACTCTCTGATAGTTATCAGATGAAATAAAACAGACACTCCAAATTCTAAGAATGCCCTTCTTAAAACCCAGAATAAAAAAACTTTTTGGTTTCTAGCATAGACATAACCGACTCGCAACACTCCAAATTGATGCTTTCTGAAAATTTCAACGAAAATATTCAAAATATTTTTTAAAAGGATTTTTCAGAATAGACAGGTTATTACTACAGTTAGCCTATGTTTCTTTTTGCCATTCTTTACTCAATTTTTCAAGTCTCTTTTTTGACATCAAGAGCAAAATTAGGGCGGATGGCTACCGCTACCGCAAAAATGTGTTATTTCAAACTTATAAGCAAGCAATAATAACGGATATTCACCTTACAATAAAGAAAAAATGGATCTTTTTTAATCTCCCTTCTTTATCTAAAAATATCCCACCAACTCTTTTCTTTTAAAACGCATTCTTAAAGCAAATCCCCCTGCTAAAGCGTATTGTTTTGAGAAAATACCAGTACCATATAAACCCGAACTTAAAGAAGGCATTTTGGGAGCATTTCGCAAGCATTACACGAATAAACCCTTGTATATCAAAACAACGCTGTTCCCCTAAAAAAACAAAAAAGCAGTAACAACCAAAAATGATAACGCCCTTAAATGAGAGCCAGTGGAGCCTCTACTAGCACCATGACTAAGATTTTATCCCCCAAGCAACTTGGCATACTCCCCACACATAATATTCTGCTGTTTAATGCTTTTCTAAACAACACAATCCATAGAGACAACCCAAAACGTCTTTGCAGAAAATACTCTCTTGTATTTTTCTAAAGAAAACTTTGTGGATCAATATCAATCTGAACCCGAACAGAAGAAGGCATTTTGGGAGCATTCGCAAGCATTACACGAATAAACCCTTGTATATCAAAACAACGCTGTCCCTGAAGTAACAACCGAAAACGATAACGCCCCCGAATAAGAGCCAATGGAGCCTCTGCTGGTCCCATAACCGAAATATTTTTATCTCGTGGTGCAATTTGGCGCAATGCGCGTGCATAATGTTCTGCCATTTGACGTTTTTCTGAAGAAACAATCAAAGAAGCCAACCGCCCATAAGGTGGAAGATGATAATGCTCACGCATAGCAATCTCATGTGCATAAAAATCCTCACCTTTTTGTGAAAGCAGAGCTTTTATCACCGGATGATCAGGCTGATAAGTTTGCAAAAGTCCCAGACTTTCCAACCCCATACGCCCTGCCCTCCCAGTCACTTGAGACAAAAGTTGAAAGGTACGCTCTCCCGCACGTAAATCACCATTGGCAAGACCAAGATCGGCATCAATAACCCCAACCAACGATAGTCTAGGAAAATGGTGCCCCTTGGCAACCAATTGTGTTCCAATAATAATGTCCACTTCGCCATTGGCAATAGCCTGTAATTCGCGCCGCAACTGACCAATCCCACCTTGAAGATCAGTTGAAAGAATCAACAACTGTGCTTGAGGAAAAAGCTCCTGTGTTTCTTCAGCAACTCTTTCCACACCAGGTCCACAAGCTACGAGATGGTCTAGGGTCCCACATTCAGGACAAGCTTCTGGAAGGGGGTGATGAAACCCACAATGATGGCACTTAAGCAGCCTTTGGGCGCGATGCTCAACCAACCAACTTGAACAATCGCGACAATGAAACCGATGTCCACAAACACGACACAAGGTTAAAGGTGCATAACCACGACGATTGAGAAACAGCAGCGCCTGTTCACCTTTTTCAAATGTTTGTTTTAAAGCCTCCTCAAGAGCAAAAGAAATAAAACGCCCCCTTTGCACACCTCCTTGACGCATATCAACCACTCGCAATTGTGGAAGAGCCGCCGCTTGAAAGCGCGATGGCAAATACACTTTTTGGTAACGCCCCCACAAAACATTGACCTGACTTTCAATAGACGGTGTCGCGGAGGATAAAATAACAGGAAAATGCTCGAAAGAGCCCCGTGCCACCGCCATATCACGCGCATGATAAAAAATGCGCTCTTCTTGTTTATAGGCACCATCATGTTCTTCATCCACCACAATCAAGCCAAGATCATGAAAGGGAAGAAAAAGTGCCGAACGTGCTCCCGCCACAACCCGTATTCGCCCTTCAGTCACCTGCCGCCACACACGTTCACGACGACGGGGCGACAAATCGGAATGCCATTCAGCCACTCCTGCTCCAAAGCGGGCATGAAAGCGATCTAAGAATTGTTGTGTTAGAGCAATTTCCGGCAATAAAATGAGAACCTGCTTGCCCTGTATGAGTGCTTGAGCAACCGCTTCAAAATAAACCTCTGTTTTTCCTGATCCCGTCACACCATCAAGCAAAAAAACTTGAAATTGAGAAGACGAAACACCTTCCCGCAAAAGACGCGCTGCTTCATTCTGTGCTCCCTCCAGCTGAGGGGAGCAAAAATCTGGATTGGGTGGCGCCACAAGAGCCGGTGGCGATACCACAACCTCTTCAAAAACCCCAAGCGATTTTAACCCTTCAACAACAGAAACAGAAGTTCCTGCTGCATGGGCAAGACCAGAACGCGTCCAAACCTCACCACCGCGCGCCAACTCCAAAACCCGCAGGCGTGCTGGTGTTAAACGCTCCACATCTCCCCCACAATACCGCAAACCGGGCTGTAGTTCTTCTGGTTCTAAAGCAGCCGGTACCCCCAAAACCAATCGTGCAACAAGCCCCAAAGGAGTCATCGTATATCGGCTCACAAAACGCAAAAATGCGATCATTTCCCCGCTCAACGGCGGACAATCAAAAACATGAAGCAGAGAGCGTAATTTTTTACCCGCCACAGATGCAAAACCTTGTCCATCTTCTCTAGTCTGTTCTCCCACCTCCACCACAACACCACAAACTTGGCGCCCCATCACCGCAACACGAACAAAAGAACCAACATCACACTCCAGAGAAGGTGGAACCTCATAACTATAGGCATACGCAACAGGAAGAGGCACCAAAACGGAAACAATCTTTCTCATATCCTCTGTCACATCTCACTTTATCTTTTGTTTCAAAATACGAACCTTTTATCCAAACAATGTCTCGCTTACTGTTGCCTAACTTATCATGCCCCCTCCCCAACAAATTCTCCCTCAACCAATCTCTAGACCACTACAATATTCATGCAAAACCATAAAAAAGCGCATCCCCCCTCAAATGTCACATCTTCTCCCCCATAGCAGATAAAATTCAATAATAATAAGCATGCAGAATAAACATCAAAAGAAAAACCATTTTTTCCTCTGTAACAGATTTCGTCATTTTCTATAACAAGACTATACGAATTCTTTTATACAATCAGTATTGCTAACTTTCCTATTTTTGCTGTTTATCTTTGCAGTGTAGAAAATCATTAACCTGATTTATTCTTTCGCCCTTATCAAAAACATCTGTGTCACAAGTTACATTTCCATGCACTCTTACTATTGAAGACCCCAAAACCAACAGCCCCCTCCTTAAAAGATTGGCTTTTTATGACTATAAGCATTTAAGGAATAATACCTTGGAGAGCTAACATAAATTCCCTCATTACCTCTCTTTTCAACAACCCATTTTTGCCCTGTTCCCGCTTTATATCGGGGCTTATCTTATAAGAATGCAATCCTCCCTCTTGCTTTTGCCATAAACAATAGCGCATAACAAAAACAGGGAAAAATATCAGCAGCTTTGAATACAAGAGCAAACAACCAAGGAGATGGGATATGAAATTTTTTGTGGATAGCGCCAATATTGAAGAAATCCGAGAATTACAAAATTTGAACCTTGTTGATGGTGTCACCACCAATCCCTCACTCATCTTAAAATCAGGATGCAACATTTTTGACGTGACAAAAGAAATCTGTAACCTCGTCAATGGACCTGTTTCTGCTGAAGTTGCTGCAACAGAATTTGCAGACATCATGAAAGAAGCAGCTGTTTTAGCAAAAATTGCTGAGAATATTTGTATCAAGCTTCCCTTAACATTTGATGGATTAAAAGCCTGTAGTGCTCTGACAAAACAAGGATTAAAAACCAATCTTACCCTTTGCTTTTCAGCCAATCAAGCTTTACTTGCTGCCAAAGCAGGTGCAACATTCATTTCACCATTTGTTGGTAGAATCGATGATTGCGCAAGTAATGGTAGTGATCTGCTTCATGAAATTCGCACAATTTATGACAACTATAACTTTAAAACGCAAATTTTAGCTGCTTCAATCCGTACCGTTAATCATGTTAAAGAAGCAGCTCTAAGTGGTGCTGATGTTGCAACGGTTCCACCAGCTATCTTAAAAGCACTGGTGAAACACCCCCTAACCGATAAAGGATTACAAATCTTCCTTGAAGACTGGAAAAAAACCGGACAAAATATCGCTTAATCTTTTGCAAAACCTCTTTAAAATAATCGTAAAATCTGTTTCGCAAATTTCATACAATACATTGATTTATAAGTCATCACTTCTTGTTTTTCATGTTGCAGAAAAGACCCAAAATGTCATGAAGTTCTCTCATTATCTATTGATATCAAATCCATAAAAACTAATCATATGCACGTTACAAGCGAGATTAATGTGGAGAGAAAAACACATCAAAAAATAAGTAAAATGCTGCTTCTTCTGAACTGTCGCAAATGCCAAGAGCGCTAACAACATTGGACGCTGGCAAAGAGCAGAATGGTATCAACTTGCTGCTTAACCACACGCCTGCCACGTATTTTCTTCTGCTTGCATCGTTGTATATTCTTGGCATGGCCCCTCAAAGATGCGCATAGTGTCCCCATGCACTTAGAACGCTGTTGTAATCATCAATATCCCAGCAGCCATTTTAAAGGTATTGGCAAAAAATCCTCTACCGTAAAGGATTACAGATCTTTCCTAAAAACTGGAAAAATGGACAAAATACCACTTAATGAATTGAAAGATCTTTTGAAAGCAGCAGCATAATCTCTTCAGCTAATTCTTCAGCCACACGCTTTCTAGCATTTTCCTCTGCTTGCACCGTTGCATATTCTTGGCGCAACCGTTCAAAAGAAGCACTCATGCTTACCGTACTTTCAGCAATAAGAACATTTTTCATATCCTGCAAGACGTAGGAAACTTTCCCCACCACAGTTCCAATAGAGGGCCGCCCTTCTCTTTTTCTATCGCGATCAACTTCTATCTGTACAGATTTCCTTGTAAACATAGATGTTTTCAATGCCAACTGATAAACAGGCGTAGAAGGTTTACGCCCATTTCCATAAAGAAGAAACAACAGATGATTGCGTACCATCTGTCCAAAACGATCTGATGGTTCGGAAACAACAACAGATGCGAGTTTTTCGGAAAGACTCAAAGATTTTTGTTTTGGAAGCGAATCATTAAAAATAGAATCTACAGAACCTATTTTTGTCGAAATCTGCGACAGCGGATGATAAAGTGGTTCAACTTTGCACCCATATAAAAGAGTTAACAAACCCACTAAGCTTATAAAAATAAAACTTTTAGAGAACGACATTGACAATCCTTTGTGGAACAATAATCATTTTTTTCACCGATTTTTCACCCAAATGCGCCTTTACAAAATCAAGAGCCAAAACCGCCTCTTCAATCATCGCTGGCGTAGCGGTTGCTTCCACCTTCACCTCACCACGTTTTTTACCATTAATTTGTACCGGCAAACTATAGCAGTCCTCGATGATTAATGTGGGATCATAAGCGGGCCAAGCAAGCTCAGACATCAAAGTTTTCTCTCCCAAAGCAGCATGGCATTCTTCTGCTAAATGCGGCATGATAGGTGCAATCATAGCAAGGAAAAAATCCACCCCTTGGCGCAAAGCAGCCTTCATTTTATCCTCAACACTTGTCACATTATTTAATAAGGGCGCCATAATATTCAAGAGTTCATAAAGACGTGCGATGGCACGATTAAAGGCAAATTTTTCCAAATCATCTTCCACTGCATGGAGTGTTCGATGCGCAGCTTTTGAAAGTTGCAAAGCCGCACCCTGCTGCCCAGCACAAGGCGCTACATTCCTTAATACTGGAGCACTTAAAGCCACATGGCGCCAAACGCGTTGTACAAAACGATGTGCGCCTTCAACCCCCGATTCTGTCCAGATGACATCCCGCTCAGGAGGAGAATCAGACAACACAAACCAGCGTACAGTATCGGCTCCATAAGATGCGATAATATCATCAGGATCAACGACATTCTTTTTAGATTTAGACATTTTTTCAATCAAACCAATTGTCACTTCACTCTGATCGGTTAGTTTATAAGCGCGCCGCTTTCCATCCTTTTCAACAATCGAAATCTCTTCTGGTGAAACCCAACCCTTCTCATCGCGATAGGTTTCATGCACCACCATACCTTGCGTAAAAAGCCCTTTAAAAGGCTCATCCACACTCACATAGCCCATTAATTTCATGGCACGCATAAAAAAACGTGCGTAGAGAAGATGGAGAATAGCATGTTCAATTCCACCAATATATTGTTGCACAGGCAACCATTCTCTTATCGCTTGTGGGTCTACGGGCTCCTGTGCAAAAGGAGCAGTAAAACGCGCATAATACCAAGAAGAATCCACAAATGTGTCCATGGTATCGGTTTCACGTTTGGCAGGCTTTCCGCACACAGGGCAAGCAACGGCTTGCCACTTTTCATGGCGCACAAGAGGATTACCTAGCTGTTCAAAGGTGACATCATCAGGTAACACAACGGGCAAATCGGCACGTGGCACTGGAACCACCCCGCAAGATGTACAATGGATCATGGGAATCGGACATCCCCAATAGCGTTGACGTGAAATCCCCCAATCACGCAACCGAAATTGCACTGTTTTTTCCCCCTGAGGCTGCCCATAAAGCATTTGTCCCTCAAGCCTTTTGGCTGCTTCGTCAAAAGCTTCTTGTGGTGTTAAACCATCTAAAAAGCTGGAATTGATCATCACCCCATCACCAATATAAGCCGTATCAGTAATGGAAAAATCTTCTCTTTCAACCCCTGAAGGCAACACCACAGGACACACCGGAAGATCATATTTACGCGCAAAATCCAAATCTCTCTGATCATGGGCAGGACAGCCAAAAACAGCTCCCGTTCCATAATCCATCAACACAAAATTGGCGATATAAACAGGAATATGCACCGTTTCATCAAAGGGATGAACAGCCAAAAGCGATGTGCGAAATCCTTGTTTTTCAGCAGTTTCAAGCGCCGCAGTTGTTGTTCCACCACACCGACAATTGTCAATAAAAGCGCTCAATGCTTTATCCTTTTGCGCAAGAGCTTGGGCAATGGGATGATCGAAAGACAATGCCAAAAAAGAAGCACCAAACAGCGTATCGGGTCGTGTTGAATAACAGACCACTTCGTTAAAGGACGGACAACCCTCATCGGCTTCCTCTGTTGGCTTCAAAGCCCAACGAATCAACAAGCCTTGTGACTTACCAATCCAATTTTTTTGCATAGTGCGAACTTTTTCAGGCCACTGTTCCAGCTCTTCAAGCCCTGCCAGTAACTCTTCACTAAAATCACTAATTTTGAAAAACCACTGCGTCAGTTCTCGTTGTTCAACCAACGCGCCTGAACGCCAACCCCGTCCATCAACAACCTGTTCATTTGCCAAGACAGTCTGGTCAACAGGATCCCAATTGACCTTAGCCACTTTTCGCGCCACCAAGCCTTTTTGATAAAAATCAAGAAACAACATTTGTTGGCGGTGGTAATAATCCACATCACAAGTTGCAAATTCGCGCGTCCAATCTAGTGAGAGCCCTAACTGCTTTAATTGCCCACGCATCACGGCAATATTCTGATAGGTCCAAGTTTTAGGATGCACTTTATTTTGCATAGCAGCATTTTCAGCCGGCATACCAAAAGCATCCCACCCCATAGGATGAAGCACATTAAATCCCTTTGCACGTTTATAACGCGCCACAACATCTCCCATGGCATAATTGCGCACATGCCCCATATGAATGCGCCCAGAAGGGTAAGGAAACATTTCTAAAACATAATATTTCTCACGAGGATCTTCCCCCACAGTCTGAAAAATTTTCTTTTCATCCCAAATTTCTTGCCACCTTTGTTCGCGGGCACGTGGATTATAGCGTTCACCTAAATTATAACGTTCAATCGTCATTTCTATGATACTCTTTATAAAATTGAACTAAAAAACTTGTTTTATGCTTGACCATGGATTAACCCCTTCGTCAATATTTTCAGTCAATATTTCACGAAGTATTTTTTAAAGCTCTTACAAATAATAATGCAATCACTCAACAAAAATAGAAAGTATAAAAAGATGAGCACACACACCCCCCCCCCAGATCCTTCTCTTGAAGCATGGAAAAATCTACACAAGGACATTACTGAAACATGTCAAGAATATCATCGCTCCCCACAAGAGGTCCAACTTCTTGCTGTTTCAAAAACTGTTCCTATAGAAAATATACGCCCTCTTTTACAAGCAGGTCAAAGGCTCTTTGCAGAAAACCGCGTGCAAGAAGCCGCTGAAAAATGGTTCATCTTGCGTCAACAGTTTGAAAATATTGAACTTCACCTTATCGGCCCCTTACAATCGAACAAAACAGCACAAGCTGTCAAAATTTTTGATGTCATTCAAACCGTTGATCGTGAAAAAATAGCCAAAAGCTTGGCAGAAGAAATGCAAAAACAACAAAGACATCTCCCCTGTTATGTCCAAGTTAATATTGGCTTAGAGCCGCAAAAAACTGGCATTGCCCCCCAAGAAGTAGTCCCTTTTGTTTCCCAGTGTAAAAATCACTATGGACTTGATATCATTGGTCTGATGGCCATCCCTCCTGTCGAGGAAAATCCTGGTCCCTATTTTGCCCTCTTAGCAAAACTAGCAAAACAAGCAGAACTCCCAAAGCTTTCCATGGGCATGTCTAATGACTTTAAAACAGCTTTGCAATTTGGCTCGAATATCCTTCGTATTGGTTCTGCTTTATTTGGAGAGCGCCCTATATAAAGCAATTTCCTCTCATATAAATTCATTTCCATTGAAGATCATATGTTCAAGTCAATATTGGCTTAGAGCCACAAAAAACTGGCATTACCCCGCAAGAAGTAATCCCTTTTATTACCCAATATAAAAATCACTATGAACTTGATAGCATTGCTCTGATGGCCATACCTCCTGTCGAGAGAAACCCTAATCCCTCTTTCTCCCTGTGAGCAAAATGAGCAAAAAAGCTGGTTTTTCAAAACTTCTCCCATGGTCTGTTTTCAACATATCTGCAATACATAGAATGGACTCACAACAATTCTACAATTTTGCTCTGATATCCCACATTAGCTCTATTTTACAAAATTTTGCAAAATACCCTCTCTCATCACCACTCCACCAAAACAACCACAACCCAACTAAAGCGAAATAAGAAAGGTGAAATGCACACGAAAAGAGAGCCATAAGAGAAATAATAACAAACAAAATATTCAGCACGGATAGCACGGTAATTCTCGTTAAAACCACCAATTCTCTCAACTTCTGCAAGAGATATGAACAATTGCCTCACGTGACAATAGCGTAAAGCAAACGAAGAGAAGATTAAAGCATTAATCCGCGCCCATATTTCAATGCAAGCCGCTTGATTCAATAAATACTCTCAAATGCCCAAGAAAGCACTAAGAGCCATGCAAACCAGCATGAGCGCAATCATAAAGAGAGCATAGAGGCTTTCTGCACACCGAACAAAGTAAGATGCATACAGCAATCAGCTAAAAACAGAAATTCACCAAGCAACCGCAAAACACTAGCAACGCAACTGAATTCAAAAACGATATAAATATATTTCTTTATTATTCTCGTAAATCAAGATAAAAACAGCAAATTTTCAGATGTAAAATTTTTCCAATTTTAAAATAAAATTAACAAAAACAGTCAGTTATTGCTTATAATTTAAATTATTATAAATAATATTCTTATCTTCTTAAGAAGAAGAATTCTATGTATAAATAATATAAGTATTCTTTTTATTGATAAATTTAAAAATTATGTTTGACACCTCTCTAAAATGCATGAGAGCAATTTGAGGTGTATCATTATGATACTATTTTATCTTAATAGAGATAATTAAGGAGGAGTAACATGAGAAATTTTGGCTCAGGTTTAACTTATACTATAAATGATTCAACACCTGTTTATGGAAGTGCTTGTAGTACTAACTAACATGAATGCACATGGCTTGGAAGTAGGAGTGACGTCAGGATCGGTAGGGGCATTACAAGGTTGGATTACTGGGGGACAAGTGGGTGCATTTACAGGTGAAGTAGGATCTTTTGCATTGGGATACGCAGGAGGTGCTGTTTAGGGTTTTGGACAAAAAGCTTGGGAGTGTTGGTTCTAATTTATAGAGAATAGCGCAAAGATATCTCTGAAGTTCATGACTTTGTAAATACACTAAAGTTAATTATCTATATCTATGGATAAAATAATTTTCAGAGATACTTATTATGTATCATATAAAGGATTTTGTTATAATGGATATTTATTCTGAAATTGTAAGACTATTTTTCATGCTCATTATAATGACTCCTATAATTGCCATTTCTTTTAGATAATTGCCATTTCTTTTAGAATATTCAATGGCGTAGCTTGGAGATTGTCTATTCTAATGGCATTAACGTCAGTTATTATGTTATTTATTACTAATTTTTTGCGCAGATATTTCGGTTTATATTAATATCGTAACAATATTTCTTTTCAAAACAAGAGAATAAAAATAAAAAACATTCAAAGCGATAAATCGCCTTCATCTCTCTTTTTTAAGCCGTTTTAAAAAATTAATTTCTTTATACATCTATAAAAAGTTCTATAATATAATACACTTTTCCACATTGAAGCACCTCAAAGCAGCATAAAATATTCTCTGCAATATCATCACATTAAATTTTTAAAATTGACTATTTTAATTTTTGTCATTTAATCTACTCTCAAAATGAAAAGCTTACGGGGAAGTTTTGCCTAAAAAATATAGTGGGCTGATTTTTCTCTATAGTAAATAAAAAGAGGGAACATATGTCTGAAAAAATCTATCCAATATCAGAAGATATTAAAAAAACTGCTCTCATCAACGAAGAAACCTATCAACAATGGTATCAGGAAAGCATCAATGATCCAGAAAGTTTCTGGGCAAAACATGGTCAATGTATTGAATGGTTTAAGCCTTTTACAAAAGTAAAAAATACGTCTTTTCATGGTGATGTCTCGATTCAATGGTACGAAGATGGAATAACAAATGTTGCCTATAATTGCATCGATCGCCACCTAAAAACCCATGGTGATAAAATTGCCCTGATTTGGGAAGGAGATAATCCTTATCACGATAAAAAAATAACCTATAATGAACTTCATGAACATGTTTGCCGTTTTGCCAATATTTTAAAGAACCACGGCGTCAAAAAAGGTGACAAAGTCACCATTTACCTAACCATGATTCCTGAAGCAGCCTATGCCATGCTTGCTTGTGCCCGCATTGGCGCTGTCCATTCAGTGATTTTCGCAGGCTTTTCTCCTGAAGCCATAGCAGAACGCATTGTTGACTGTGAATCAACCTTCATCATTACTGCTGACCACGGCTTGCGTGGTGGAAAGCGGATTCACTTAAAAGACAATGTGGACCATGCCATTGAGATTGCCGCACAGCAAAACGTGCATGTAAACCAAGTCATGGTCATACGACGTACCTGCGACGCCATTAATTGGATAGAAGGACGAGATTTTTGGTACCATGAGGAAATACCCCATGCAAAAACAGACTGCCCTGTAGAAAAAATGAATGCTGAAGATCCCCTTTTTATTCTTTATACTTCTGGCTCTACGGGCAAACCGAAAGGTGTCTTGCATACAACAGCAGGCTATCTTGTTTATGCCGCGATGACCCATAAATATGTTTTTGATTATCATCTTGGTGAAATTTACTGGTGCACTTCTGATATTGGTTGGATTACAGGGCATTCTTACTTAGTTTATGGTCCCTTATGCAACGGCGCCACCACTTTAATGTTTGAAGGCACACCAACTTTTCCTGATAACGGTAGATTCTGGGAAATTGTTGATAAACACCAAGTCAATACATTCTACACCGCACCAACGGCTATTCGCGCTTTAATGGGGGCAGGCAATTCATTTGTTGAACGCTCGAAAAGAACATCCTTGCGTCTGTTAGGCACCGTAGGCGAACCGATTAATCCAGAGGCATGGGAATGGTTTTACCATACAGTTGGAAACAATCACTGTCCTATTCTTGATACATGGTGGCAAACAGAAACAGGAGGACATATGATCACCCCCCTTCTTGGCGCAACGCCGCTTAAAGCAGGCTCCGTCACACGTCCTTTTTTTGGAGTACAACCCCAAATCATCGACGAGCAAGGAAATATTTTGGAAGGTGAAGCAGAAGGGTATCTTTGTATTATTGAGTCATGGCCAGGACAAATGCGCACCCTCTATAATGACCATGAACGCTTTATTGAAACCTATTTTTCCACCTATAAAGGAACATATTTTACAGGCGATGGTTGTAGGCGCGATAGCGATGGCTATTACTGGATTACAGGACGGGTTGATGACATTCTCAATGTCTCTGGACACAGACTAGGAACAGCAGAAATTGAATCAGCACTTGTTTCTCATCCTGCAGTTTCAGAAGCCGCTGTTGTTGGTTATCCTCATGCAATTAAGGGGCAAGGAATTTATAGTTTTGTTACCCTCATGGAAGGAACATCCCTAAGTGAAGAGTTGCACAACGAGCTTATAAAGCATGTCAGAAAGGAAATAGGCTCCATTGCCATATTGGATAAAATACAATTTGCCTCTCAATTGCCAAAAACGCGATCAGGAAAAATTATGAGACGTATTTTACGCAAAATTGCTGAAAATGATTTTGACAATCTAGGAGATACTTCGACCCTTGCCGAACCACAAGTTGTTGATGATCTTATTGCCAATCGCCAAAATAAAGAAACGATCGCATAACGCATAATACCACCTGTGGGCTTTAGCCTTCTTGCTAAAATGGATTTAGCCTTTCTGCTAAAGCCCCCAGTAAAAATCCAAACCAATGCCACTCTTCTATTTGTCAAGGAAAAATATTACGAATACTCTTTTGATTTATAGAGAGTTCATAAAAAATCTCTTTACACTTTTCTTAAACTTTCCCCACACACATCCCCTATGAAAGGCAAATAGAACAGTTTATATTCATGGTAAAAAGTGTACAATCAATATACTCTCTGTAAAGCTTTTCTTAAAATTAAAGAAGAATAAATTACCCTTATAACTCAAGGTGTTTTTGTTAAAAAACAACGAAGCGATTTTTCATATCTTTGAAAACAGACATTTTTATTAATAACAAATGAAGCTCAAAATTGTCCATAGCAAATTTTAGCACGATCTAGAACAAGCGATGAAAGACACCTTATCAACCGCCAACAGAGCAAGATCAATGCTAAATCGCAAAAAACAAAAATGACGGTTGATATGTTTCTGCTAGAAACACCTTGGAATTCTTGCTAAAATTATAAATAAAGATAAAATTAAGGAGATATAGTAATTAATGATATTCAGCAATATTTCTCAAGAAGGCATGAAAAATATTGGAGGGTGTGGAGTATAATCTCAAACCAACAGCCTAAAACAATAGGAGTAACAGCCCTGAGAGTAATACAATATAATAGTAGAGGTGGTAGCGAAAAGTGATTCATTTTGAAAATGTTGGTTTACGCTATGGCATGGGCCCAGAAGTTCTTCGTGATATTAGTTTTCATATTCCGGCTGGCTCATTTCAATTTCTCACTGGCGCCTCTGGAGCAGGGAAAACATCATTGATGCGTCTGATGTTTTTGGCGCTTAAACCAACGCGTGGTCACATTGATTTATTTGGCAACGATACAGCATTACTCAAACGGCAAGAACTTCCTGCACTACGCAGGCGTATTGGTGTTGTTTTTCAAGACTTTCGCCTTCTTGATCACATGACCACTTATGAAAATGTTTCTCTACCCTTACGCATTAAAGGACAAGAAGAAGCAACATATCGCAGTGAAGTAGAAGATCTTCTCTGTTGGGTAGGTCTTGGCGATCATATTCATGTTTTACCACCGGTTCTTTCTGGCGGAGAAAAACAAAGGGTAGCAATTGCGCGCGCGCTCATTGATCAACCTGAAATTTTGCTTGCTGATGAACCGACAGGAAATGTTGATCCACCTTTAGCAAAACGTCTGTTACGTTTGTTTATTGAATTAAACCGTTTTGGCACAGCTGTTGTTATTGCCACCCATGACATTGCCCTCATGGAACAAGTCGCAGCACGGCGTATGCTTCTCCATAATGGACGGATGACGATTCATGAATAAATCTTTCCCTATTTTCAGAAGCAATCAAAAAAACACCACCTCTATTATTCCCAGCAGCAATATTTCTGGACGAGCATTAGTTGCAGTGATTGCTATTATGACATTTCTCTCAAGCCTCACCTTGATCGGCGTCGATTTAATCCAGCATGCAGCGTATAGTTGGAGTAACCAAATTAGTTATGAAGCAACCATTCAAATACGCCCTATTGAAAATGTTGATATCGAAAAAAACCTGCAAAATGCGGTTAAATTGGTTAAAACATTTCCTAGTGTAGAAGATGCTAACATTATTGACCAAACAGCCACTGAAAAACTGCTTGAACCATGGCTTGGAACAAATTTAAATATCAATGAATTACCCCTTCCCCGCCTTATCATCGTAACCTTGAAAGAGAATGAGGAAATTGATTTTCGTGGCATCAGTCAAGCAATCAAAACACAAATTCCAGGTGGTCAGTTTGATGATCACCGTGTTTGGGTCAATCGTTTTGCCACCATGGCACACACCACTATTTTTATTGGTTTTGCAATTTTAATATTGGTTTTAGGCTCACTGATACTCACAGTTATCTTTGCCACACGCAATGCATTGGCAGAGAATGCACATATTATCAATGTGTTATATTTTCTTGGCACGGAAACGCTTTTCATTGCACGGCAATTTGATTGGCATTTTTTTAAAACTGCGCTGCGTGGTGCATTATATGGTGGTATCACAAGCGCATTATTGTTTACAGTCTTTGCCTTTTGGACAAACTATAATTTAGGAAAAGTGGAAGCTAGCCAAATCACGGCCTTATTCGGACACCTTTCCATAAGTTCTCTTCCTTATGGAAAAATCATAGGTCTTATTCTTTTTGTTTCTTTTCTTACCATGTTGACAAATCGCATGACTATTCTCGCACAACTTAGAAAAATTGATCAATGCGAAAACGGCCTCTTTTAATATTATGATTCACGATTTCTATAATCCAAACTCACTGATGCAAGACACCCCAGAACTGTCTGTAAAAAAGCATAGCATAGGCAATCTATGGCGCCGCTTGTTTCGCTATTTTCCACCAACAGCTTTATTGCTTTTAATCATTGTTCTACTTTTCTGTATTGGTTTTGTTATTTTTTCGGAAAAAACCGAACGCCTTCAACCACCCAATCCTTTGCTAAAAGCAGATGCCATCATTGTTCTTACAGGGGGAGAAAAACGTATAGAGACAGGGCTTAATCTCTTACAAAAGGGGCTAGGTTCACGGCTTTTGATCAGTGGTGTAAACACAACCACCAATCTGAAGAGTTTCATGCATAGCACACGCATTACTCCTCAACTCTTTACCTGTTGTGTTGATATCGGCCACAAAGCCATAAATACCAAAGGCAATGCGGAAGAAAGCGCTGCTTGGATCAAAAAACACCACTATAAAACCCTTTATATCGTCACCCATGATTATCACATGTGGCGCTCAATGCGTGAACTTAAATATCTCATGCCTGACATTCATTTCATTGCTTATCCTGTTAAAAAGAGCGGTGATGAAAGCATCATACAACAGATCAATCAAATCCGTATTCTTGCCTTTCAATATATCAAAACAATTCAAGTTTATATAAGAACGGCATTTTAAGCTTTTCACTTTGTTTTTTTGAAAATCTTGCCATAAGCAGCACCATCGCTCTTTACCAAATCATCTTTACCAACAAAAATGTCATAACAGGCACTTGAGAAAACATTCATAACAAAGTACTTTTTTATCTCCAATATCCAAACGCAATATCGCTTGTAATAGGCAAAGGAAGAGTTTTAATTCATTCTAAGATAGCTTAAATTGGCTTCCTCCACACCCTGAAAAACACCCTCTTGTTTATAAACAATCCGGCTTCTTATCTCATAGATTTCATCCGCTAACCACTCACACAATTCACGCCATCAGACTTAGTAAGCAAACGATACCCTCATACACAGCAGAATGCCCCAAACAACATACACTTGTATTATATAATTCATAATCTTATATTAGAAGGAGATCTCTCAAGACATCCCCAAGCTCATTGCACGGCACACTCGACGCATGTCCCTGAGAAAATCATAACCCTTATACTGCTATAAAACCCAACTTACGTTCCATAAAAGTGCAAGCCACATTCTCAAATTATAATGCCTATAATAGAGCATAAAAGGCATTTTTGCCTTTCCTAAACAAGAAAACACTAACCCCACTTTTGACATGCGAAGAAATAATTTTGATTGCTTCACTCTAAAAATGCTTACGACGAGAATCCCTACGTATTAATCTGAGAATTCACCACACATTCTCACAAAAACCTCGTGCATAAAATAGCACTACACCTCAAAGAACAGCGTTTCATGATGCTAACCACAAGGCTAAAAAATACCTCATATAAAGTTTTAGCGGCCCTCCATCACCGCCCTCAACAATGGTATTTTATCACTGCCTTGACACTGTTTTACGGCACAATAGATCACTGAATATTTTCAGTTTCTCGCACTTCCAATTTTGGCAGGCTGCGCACAATTTTCATGGTTTCTAAACTCACCGTGATAACCCGCTGAAACAATTCTAGTGGATAAGCAGGATTGCCCACAGTCTCAACAGCATAGCGATTGGCATCATTAACAATGCCGCTTGCTTTATCGGTTTTGACTATCTGCCGCTCCATCACCCATTCAAGAGCAGGCTTGCCACTCACCACATAATCATAAGCTTCAAGAGGAATATTCTGCATGGTAATATTTGTATTATAAACCACACTACTTTTGTCAATAGCACCGCGCTTACCAGCAAATTTCATCGCTTTAACACGGTAAAAACGCACCGCATCATCAATCATCCAAGTACTTGGATCACCCTGCTTATAGGTAACAGGATAGGGCTCAACCTCTTCATAATTCATATGCAAATCACCAAGCTTTCGCCCTGCTGTCACAAAAGTCCAAAAATCCTCCACCTTTTTGACTGTTGGAATCCGTGGTAATTGTTTAGACAGATTATGTGTATAACGCGCACGATAATCCTCAGAATGCAAGATTCCATAAATATAATAAAACAAATCATCCTTTGTAATCATTTCACTAGGATAAGCTGCTTTAAAATAGGCTAATCCTTCATCCGTGAGTGCATCACGCCGCTCTAAACCAGCTTTTTTTCTTTCCTTTGCAAAATTTGCAAACAAATGGCCCTGATCTTCCTTTTCATCTTCTACAGACTCAGCATCTTCATAAACATACCGTGGAAAACATTGACTACCGCCATCCATCATATTAAAATCAGACACATTCTTCGTCATAAGAACAGAAAAACCACTCCTTGCTCCTGTTCCTGTGACTTGTATAATCCTATTTTCAACGGCTTTTCCTATAGGGAATATACGCGGTATTTGGTAAATGCTGTCATTAAGAGCACGATTATAATAGAGCCACTGCTTTGTAAAAGGACGATAAAGACTTAGCGTTAAACAATCTCTCTCAAAGTTAAAAGACTTTCCTTTGACTAAATCTTGTTTGAGAGAATAATTCCAACTGATCTTTCTAGAATCTGCGTTGATAAAATCATTCACAGAATTTGCACGTGCATTGCGATCAGAATGCAGATGCGTAATATTAAAACGCTCGACTTCACTGTCATAAAACGCAATCATATTGTTCATATTGTTAGCTAAATCTTCATGACTTGCATTATAGGCCCAAGCATCACGACTAGTTTTTAAACCACAAGAAAAATTTTCAAAAAATCTTTTATTTCCGCCTTTCTTTTCACCCAAGGCTAAAAATTTTTCAAAATCACTGTTGCGCTGATCTAGCCAATCACCGTGTTCATCGGGCGTAATGATTTGCCAGCCTTGTTCGCGTGCGATACCGCCAACACTGCCAAATCGCTGAATTTTATGTAACTTCTCTTTTGTTGTGAGATTATCTCCAATATCATGATAGTAAATTTTACAAGATTCTATAGCATCTGGATTTTTGATAAACAATGTCACAGCAATTCCTGTCATACTTCCACTTCCAAAAACATTTTGCCCTTCTTGAGCACATCCTTTACTCAACATATTTTTACGAATATCACCCCGCAGATTGAGAACATAAAGACTCGAAAACTCTTCCCTCAAATTTTTTCTGAGACCATCCATTGCTAACTTTTCAACATAACCAGAGCCAGTTACAAAACCAATAACACCGCAATCTTTTATGCGATCACTTGCCCAACGAATAGCACGAATGTAACTGTCATAAAGTCTATTAAAATTGCTCGCACTAGATTGAGCCGCATAAGTTTCACGGATACGATGATCCAATTTAGGATAGCCAATATTTTTGGCATTATCGTTTTCACTTTTTTGTCCAAAAGAATAAGGGGGATTGCCAATAATAACACGAATATCGAGCTCCTTCTGGCGCGACCGACGGGTGCTGTTATCCACCAGCAAATTGCTCATCAGATCTTTTTTGTGCTCATAAAGCTGAAATGTATCGGTGAGACAAATTCCCTCAAACGGGATATAATCGCCCCCCATCAAACCATGATAGGTCGTTTCAATATTAATAGCTGCGATGTAATAAGCTAAAAGCACAATTTCATTGGCATGGATTTCATGACAAAATTTATGTTTCATCTCCTCTGGTGTGATCAGCCCTGATTGTAAAAGCCGCGTGATAAAAGTCCCCGTTCCGGTGAAGGGATCCATGATGTGCACACCAGGTGAGCCAAGTGTTTGGCCAAATTCATCCTGTAAAATATCATTGACAGAATGAATAATAAAATCCACCATCTCAACGGGAGTATAAACAATGCCCAATTTTTCCACTGTGCGTGGAAAAGCATAACGGAAAAACTTATCGTAAAGCTCTACAATTAACCTCTGTTTGGCTTTTGGATCGGTAATGCCACTGGCGCGTAATTTCACACTTGCGTAAAATTTCTCAAGATCTTTGGATTCCTTATCAAGATTTGCTGCATCAAGCACATCAAGCATACATTGCATAGCACGCGAAACAGGGTTCTCACGCGTAAATTGATAACCTTCAAACAACACCTGAAAAACAGGACGCGTAATGATATGTTGAGCCAACATCTCAACCGCATCAGTCTCTGTGATGGTATCGTTTAAGCCATCATGCAATTCTGCTAAAAACCTGTCAAAGGCTTGACGGGCCTTAGTATCTGGTACAGCGAGAATAGCTGTTAAGCGCGTGATATGATTCTTAGCAATTTCCGCAATATTGCTCGCCCAATCTTCCCAATAATCACGCGTACCGCATTTTTTGACAATCTTTGCCATGATCGCACGCGAAAGTTCATCTACAGAGAAAGAAAATTGCCCTTGGATCTCATCTATAAAAAGAGAATCACGCACTGGTATTCCAATGCCCGATCGTGCGGGCTGTGCTCGTATAGGAAGATGATCTACAATAGCCGTAACCGCTTTTAACTCTGTACTCTGAGTAACCCCAATAATCTCAATCTTACTGCTGACATCTTGCCCCAGCGATGCCTTATTAATCGTCGCATCAAAACGATCATCATGCGCACGCAAAGCATTTAAAATTTGCCAAACAACCTGATATTTATCATTGTTATTCAAAGCCTGTTCTGCTGTGGTATCAGGGGGAATGCCAATGGGCAAAATGATATAGCCCATCTTTTTACCCTCAGAGCGACGCATCACCCGCCCCACCGCTTGCACAACATCAATCTGACTCTTGCGTGGATTTAAAAACATGATGGCATCAAGAGCTGGAACATCCACCCCCTCAGATAAACAACGGGCATTGGTCAAAATACGACAAACATCATCCCCGCTCTCAGCCTTCAACCAATCGAGAAGAGCACCACGGTCCTTGGCATTAAAAGTGCCATCAACATGTTCCACTTCACATTTTAGAAATGGCTCGTTTTTGATGTTCCCTTTCGTATACTCAAGATACTCCTTAACAACCGCTGAAAATTCATCACGAACTATTTTAGAACTTTGAATAGTTTTACAAAATGCCAAAGCACGATGCATGGGATAGAAATCCGTACCAACATCAGCCTTCATATCCTGTTTTGTCAGCGCCTTATAACAGCCGATAATTTTCGTGGCATCATCCAAAACAAGCTCAGAATTGTCATCACTAAGACGCTTTTGAACAGCGGAGCTCACCAGTTTTTCATCCATTGCTAAAACAATAACCTTATAGTCCGTTAAAAGGTTATTTTGCACGGCCCATGAAAAACCCCGATAAAAAAGTATTTTGCCAAACAGCTTTTCATCATCCATCGAAGCAAGAACGGCATTCACCTCATGTGCGCGACTTTTTGCGTTATCACCAAAAATGCGTGGTGTTGCTGTCATATAAAGACGTTTTTTAGCGCGAATAATATCATTGGAATGCACCTTAACAAAATTGGATTCATCCTCGCCCACCAGCGTTGCCCCTGTTGTACGGTGTGCCTCATCGCAAATAATAAGATCAAAGGTTGGAAAACCATAGTTTTTCTGGGCATCCGCAATCACCTGAAGAGATTGATAGGTAGCAAACACCACGGTCATTTTATCTGCAACACTCTTCTTTGCCTGTTCTGCAAGTTTCGCGGCATCGGTTGTCGCCGGAAAAGCAAGATCAAACACATCAATTTCAGCAATATCATGCGTATTTTTACGACGCTTTCCCACTTGTGTATCGGAACAGACCGCAAAGGAACGCAAGCCGATTTCAGCATCCGTTGTCCACTCCCGAACCGTCTGTGACATCAACGCCAAAGAGGGCACAAGAAACAAAACAAACTTTCCTTCACCGGCCAAAACCTCAGCAATCTTAAGACTGGTAAATGTCTTACCGGTACCACAAGCCATAATGAGCTTGCCACGATCAGCCTCAGCAAGTCCAGCCCGCACAAAACGTAATGCTTCCAGCTGATGTGTACGCAGTGTTTTTTTATCCTCCAGCACAATTTTGCCTTTGGCTGCAAAAATCTCCCAACGGATCGGGCTCTCTTGCATATTGGAAAGACCAATTCGTGTAACAGGAATATCCTGCCCCCGTATCATTGTTAGCGCATTGTCAGTCCAAGCCGTTATAGTACTGTCTATAATCACACGCCGCTTGAAAGGTTTTTTCCCTGATGCTGAAATAAAACTATCAATATCTACTTTTTTGATCCGATAGGCTGCGTCATAAAATTTACATTGGATTGCCGCAAAACCATCTTCATGACGAAGCTTTGCCACAAGATCAATACCGGTATCACGACCGTCCCAACCATTTTCATGAGCCCAATCTTTAAAGGTTTGAACCTTCTCATACTGATCAAATTGGAGAGGATCATGTGTCAGATAAGCAAGAGCAAAACGCTCAAAATAGGTCCCCTTATCTCGTTTGGTACGCGCTTCATCACGATATTCTTGCAAAAGCAACTGTAGCGTCGTCATGTTTCCCCCCCATTAAGAACACTTTCAATTATCGAATCTAAATAGATCCGTCAATGTCTACCAAAACTTTAGACTACATCTACTTATTATTAAGAATGGAACATCAATCGCCACAGAATAAATTGAGAAAATTTTACTTATCAGTAAAAGAGTGGAATTTTCTCTTCAAGATCAAAATCCTACTCATTTTATGCATTAACATATAAAATTTATATGCCCATTGGCTATATATTTTTAACAAAAATAATTTACAGTATAAAATTAGTGATTTCTTGAATAACTCTATGCTTTTTAAAATGCATCTAACCATACTGAATAAATATTGTGCAAAGCAAAAACAGAAAACCAATCTGCACACCATTCTACAAGCCATTTTTTGCTCTTTTCTACCAGTATATCATCCGCCACAGAACCGCTCGAAAAGACTCAAAAAAATATTTTGCCCACCCATACCCCTTTTACTCAAATGCTTCTCCCATGAGTATTTCATCCAAACGAACAGCGTAGCAACAACCATACCTCAATTAAGAGCTACTTGATCAAACGCGAAAGCAAAATATTCTTCTCATACTGATCATTTTCTTAACACAAATACTCATCCTCCCTAACGCCTTTTATTTATACCCTTGAATATTTTTTCCATATGAACGCGCCACGACTATGTCTGCAATAATTGCTAAAACTTAATCCCGTGAGAGAGCAACAACAGGGTCAAGACGTGAAGCTTGCCGCGCAGGTGAAAAACCAAAACATATCCCAATAAGAGTTGAAAAAGTAAGAGATATGAGGATTGAATCAAGTGTGTAAACCAAGTGGATAGGTGCTTTAAAGAGCAAGAACAAACCACCGACAGAAAGCCCAAAGAGGATTCCCAAACCACCTCCAATGACACAAACCAAAACTGCTTCAATGAGAAATTGCTGCAAAATATCACTTTGGCGCGCGCCCACTGCCATACGCACTCCAATTTCATTAATCCGCTCTGAAACAGTAACCAGCATAATATTCATCACTCCAATACCACCCACAATCAATGAGATAGCGGCAATAGAAGAGACTAAGAGTGTTAAGATATGCGTACTTTCCATGATACGCTCACGAAAGAACTCTGAATTTCTAATGAAGAAATCCTCTCCACCATGGCGCATAGTAAGAAAACGTTTCACCATCTTTTCTGCTAGATGTGAATCGACATTATCGGCAATTTTAACCGTAATTGCGCGAACCTGTGTTGTTCCAAGAAAACGCGTTTGCACTGTCGTATAGGGTAAATAAACCTGCAACGTACTTGAAATGCCTCCTCCCATATGTTGCGGATCAACCACCCCAATAATACGCACAGGAACATTAGCCAAATGAATGACTTTTCCAATGGGACTCTCATGGCTATGAGGAAAAAGCACAGCAATTGCTTCTTTTTCGATCACGAGATCAACGGCTCTCTCATGCACACTTTTCTGATCAAACAATCTCCCTTGAATAGCTTTAAGTCCTTGTGTCTCAAAATATTGTTCTCCCACACCAGCAATGACAGCATTGGCTTTAACGGCACCAGAACGTACAATAGAGCTTGCTGAAAGTTGAGGTGTTACACCAGCAATATAAGGTAATCCAGAGAAAGCTTCCGCATCCGCTTCCACCAAACTTGTTATTTTATCTGCTTGTGGATCAGAAAGGCTTTTTCCCGGCAAAATTGTTAATGTATTGGATCCCAAACTTTTAAAATTGTCCATAATTTTTTCCCGCGTACCATTTCCCAAAGCCACCATAGCAATAATCGCGCCAATACCGATAATTACTCCAAGCATTGTTAAAAAAGTTCGCATTCGGTGAGCATTCATTGCCAACAGCGCCATAACAAATGCCTCACGAAATCGTTCAGCAAAAGAACGAAAAAAACCTAGGGGTTTTTGCTCTTTTAAGTTTTGTTTTTCCTGAAGATGTTGGGTATTTATTTTTGTTTTTGCTCTCTTTGACACATGGTCAGCAACAATTTCTCCATCACTAATTTCGATAATACGCTCTGCTCTTTCCGCTATCTGCATATCATGGGTTACGATGATAATGGTGCGACCTTCTTGATGAAGCTCGTCCAAAATACGCAACACTTCTTGACCACTCTGTTTATCGAGTGCACCGGTTGGCTCATCAGCAAGAATAACCTCTGCATTATTCATCAGGGCACGGGCAATAGAAACACGTTGTTGCTGACCACCTGAAAGTTGATTTGGACGATGATTTATTCGATCTTCCATGCCTAAGCGTGTTAAAAGCTCGCCCGCACGTTTTTTTCTTAAACTTGGTGCACATCCTGCATAAATAGCTGGAATTTCAACATTGCCAAGCGCCGTTAATTCATTCAGCAAATGATAGCGCTGGAAAATAAATCCAAAATGATTGCGCCGCAAAGCAGACAATTCATCAGCAGAAAGAATGGCTGTTTCTTTGCCGGAAATCCAATAACGACCAGAACTTGGTCGATCAAGACAGCCCAAAATATTCATCAAGGTGGATTTTCCTGAACCGGAAGCGCCCACAATCGCCACCATTTCACCACGCTTAATGGTAAGATTAATATTTTTCAAAACAGTGACAAATGTCTCACCAGCAGGAAATTTGCGCACAACATTTTCCAAAATGAGGACAGCTTCTGCTTGCTCTTCTTTCATGCTTTAGCTCTCATCTTCATTATGTTCATGAGGAATATTGGGCATCACTCCATCACGCGAACCTGTGATAACCACATCCCCCTCCTTAAGTCCTGAAACAATCTCTGCCATCACTTTATTATTCAGCCCGATGGTTACTTGTTTTGCCACCACTCTATCTTTCTCTTCCAAAACAGAAACCCATGCTGTACGTTCTTTTGTTTCATCACGCAAAGCATCACTTGGAACCAACAAAACATTTTGAGCTCGCCCTAAGATAATATGAACTTGTGCCGTCATATAAGTCCGCAAAAAATTGTCAGCATTATCCACATGTACAACCCCATTATAATAGATAGCTGATGATATGAGAGCACTTGATCCTCCCACCATACCAGGATTAATACTCACATCAGCACGAATTTCTTCAGGAGCCGGATCTACTCTTTCTAGAATTCCCTCATAACGACGTTGTGAATTACCCAAAACCGTAAAATACAGAGGCTGTCCAGCCTGAACTTTAAGAATATCGGCTTCTGAAATTTGTGCTTTAATTGTCATTTTTGACAAATCACCTAAAATAACAATCGTTGGTGCCGATTGAACTGCATTAACATTTTGCCCTTCCTCCACAACGGTTGCTAACACTGTTCCAGCTGAAGGAGCAGTCACTCGTGTATAGCCCAAATTGACCTCTGCACTGTCTACATCGATTTGTGCTTGTACAATTTGCTGACGAAGCTGAGCGATTTGCGCCTCGCGTATTTTCACTTGTGTTGTAGCATCGTCGAGATTTGCCCGAGAAGTCGCGCGTGACTTGATCATTTCTTTTTGACGCTCTAAATTTTTCTGTGCAAGGGAAAGGTAAGCTTCTTGTTCCACTAAATTCGCATAATAGTGAGATAATGCTGCCTTTTTTCTTTTCAGATCATTTTCCTGATCTGTAGGATCAATTTCCGCCAAAAGATCGCCTTCTTTAACAACACTTCCAGGGACAACATGCATAGACACCACACGCCCCGTTGCACGCGCACCAACAGCCACCAAGCGATAAGGACGTACAAGACCAGAAGCCAAAACACTTTCCTCGATATCACCACGCTTCACCACTGCTGTCATATAAACCGGTGTTGATGTTCCAAAAAAAACAGAACGCAGCCAGAATACGATGATAAGGAATAAAATAGTTAAAAAGAAAGACAGTTTTTTACGTTTTATAATAAAATTTTTAATGAAATTTTTTTTCATTTCCCTACCTTTGTGCGCGAACGTGGTGCATCATCAACAACCTCTGGATGTGAGGCATCAACAACACCGTCCCAGCCCCCACCCAACGCCTTCATCAGCGCAATATATTGAGTAACCAAAGTAATACGGCTATCCTTAAGTGCCATTTGCGCAGAATAATAAGAGCGATTAGCATTTAACAATTCAAGGAAGCTCGTATTTCCATTTTCAAACAGGCTGCGTGAAAGTTGTAAAGAATGCCAAGAAGCCTTATTTGCAATAATAAGCTTTTCCAGACGCTGATGTTCTTTTGTTAATCTTACCAACGCATTTTCCACATCTTCTAAAGCTGCCAATACAGCAGCCCGATACGTAACAAAAGCCTGATCACGCTGTGCACGTGCAACCGCCACAGAAGCCATGATCTGCCCTCCATTAAACAAAGGCAAACGAAGTCCTGGTCCAAAAGACCAACCAATCGTTGAAGCATTCCACAGTTTATGAATTGTCTCTGCTGCTGTCGAAATACTACCAGTTAAAGTAAATGATGGGTAGAGATCTGCTTGCCGTTGACCAATCCTAGCTGTTGCTTGTGCATATTGACGCTCAGCCCGTCGTAAGTCTGGACGTGTTAACAAAATATCCGCTGGAATTCCTGCTGGTATTGGCCATTTTGGTTGTGGAATTGTTGCATGTTTCGCATTTTTTTGCAAAAGATCTCGCAAAGCTGTAGGCACACGACCGGTTAAAACGGAAAGGCGATGAATACTCATAGCCAAACTCGCTTCCATCTGCGATATATCTGCTTCTGTATTAGCTACTTGTGCCTCTGCATTTGAAACATCAAGTTCTGAAGCATCACCAGCCATTAATTTGCTTCGTATTAATTCGTATGTTTTACGCTGTGACGAAGCAATTTGCCGCACAATTAACAACTTTTGTTGCCAACCACGTACTTGAACATAATTCGTTGCCACATCCCCCAAAAGCACTACCATGGTATCACGCATATCTTCCACAGTCGCTTCAAAACTATAACGTGCAGCTTCAACCGCCCGCTTATGTCCACCAAAAAAATCAAGCTCCCAGCTAGCATCAAAACTATTATGATATTGATTTAAATGTTGACTCAGAAAAATATCAGGTTGGCCAGATTTACTACGCGTTGCTGAAAATGAACTTGCCACACTTGGCAAAAGAGATCCGACAGTTTGCTCTAAACTAGCACGTGCCTCGCGAATGCGTGCTTTGGCAATAGCAACATTATTATTTCCCGAAATTGCCTCATTGATTAATGCATTCAAAACAGGATCATTCAAACGCCGCCACCACCCAGCAAGCGCCACCATACGCCCTGAGATCTGAGCAGACTGTTGACTCCAATTTTCGGGAACACGAAAAGATGTTTTACGGTAATTAGGGCCAACCATACATCCTGATAATATAAAAAAACACAACAAAACACTGTAAAGTAATCTGTTAGAAACAGCCCCTTTGAGATTTTTGATATACATCTAGTCTCCCATATTTCTTCAGAATCAATAGTAATAATTAATATTTTATTTTCTTGTTATTTCAAAATCGACGTGAAAAATCAAATACAGTTTGTACTGGAACATGATCTGAAGGTTGATTCCAGCCTCGTGCTTCACGAAAAATTGAAAGACCTGCAACAAAAGGTACTAAATCTGGAGAAGACCAAATATGGTCAAGCCGTCGCCCTCGATCAGCCAGTACCCAATCGCGTGCACGATAACTCCACCATGTGTAAAGCTTAGCGGGAACAGGAATATGCATACGCATCAGATCAACCCATCCACCGTGATGACATAAAGTTTGCAAACGTTCAGTTTCAATGGGTGTATGGCTTACAACCTTCAACAACTGTTGATGAGACCACACATCCTCTGGCAAAGGAGCAATATTCAAATCACCCAGCAAAAGAGATGAAAGACCATCTCCTTGATCCGCGCGAATAGCGGACATTTCTTCTAAAAAATTAAGTTTATGACGGAATTTTTCATTTATTTCAGCATCAGGCACATCTCCCCCAGCAGGAACGTAAAAATTATGAATTCGCACGCTCTTGCCATAGACTTCAACAATCACCGAAATATAACGACAATCTTGTTTTTGACAAAAGAAACGCTTTTCAACTTTTTTAAAAGGCAAACGCGAAACAATTGCCACACCGTTGTAAGATTTTTGTCCACTCAATAGGATATGCTTATATCCGGCCGCTCTAAAAGCCTCCACTGGAAATAAAGAGTCTGGACATTTTGTCTCCTGTAAACACAAAATATCGGCAGAAAAGAATTGCAAATACTGCAAAACCTGTGCAAGACGCAAACGTATGGAATTAATATTCCAAGTTGCAATACGAAAGATCATCTGTTTCAATTCCGCTGAAATACAATGCGCTATTTATTGGAGGGAAGTGTGAACATCCCATCAACAAATCTCACACCAGTGCGCACATTCATGACTTGAACAGTGGTCTCCAAATTTTGTTGATCAACAATTGTCCATTGCCGCAAAGCAGCACTTTTAGAATCAAAAACCATTCTTATTTGTCCAGCCCTCATGCTTTTATCACGCAAAACAATTGTAACGGCTCCTGGATCTTCACGGAACGCCACCAAACGCCCCGATGATATATTAATTTTATCATCTAACAGAAACTTCATAGGCGTTTGAGCAAGCTGTGAAAAGTTCCAAGTATTCAATGCACGATTATTAATTCCTATGAATTGACCATCTGCAATAATCTGTAAAGGTATTTTTTTATAAATAAAACGAATTTTTCCTGGACGCTCTAAATAAAACGTTCCCTGAGACATTTTTCCCTTTGGACTAAACTGAACAAAATCACCTGTCATTGTTTTAATTGCCGCAAAATAATTCACAACATTCTGCGCTCTTGTTACTTTATTGGATGCCACTTTATTGTATGATTGCGAAAAAGCAGGAAAAGTTAAGCACAAAAAGATAATAATTCTTATAAACAAAAAGACTCTTCTTTGTAGCAAAAAAAACGTTTTCATAAAAAATGCTCCTAAGCAATATATCTTCGTTTTATCATTTAAGAAATAAATACCCTTCTCCAAAAGAAAAAGATATTGTTTTAAAAGACTATCAAAAGATTTTATTTCAAAAGTGTTCTTCTTCAGCAGAAACCAAAATTTCCCGTTTTCTCATATAATTTGCCGCGCTAATAACACCTTCTGCCTCCATACGCTCAATCAATGAAGCAGCATGGTTATAGCCAATGCCTAAACGGCGTTGAATATAAGAAGTGGAAACTTTGCGATCACGAAGAACAATAGCAACGGTTTGACTATAGAAATTATCTTCTGAAGGAGAAGTTAACGACGCATCCACATTCTTCTTGGCAATCTCCTCTCTCCCCCCCTCAAACAATCAAACGGTCCTTGAATTTTTGAAGCCATTAAAACTTCTCGTTTACCAATATGATTTGCCACGCTAATAACACCTTCTACCTCCATCCAATCAATGAAGCAGAGCACGATTATAACCAATTCCTAGACGGCGTTGAATATAAGAAGTTGAAGCTTTACGATCACGAAGAACAAGAGCAACGGCTTGACTATAGAGATTATCTGCTGAAGGAGAAGCTAACGATGCATCCACATTCTTCTTGGCAATCTCCTCTCTACCCCCCCAAACAATCAAACGGCCCCCGAATTTTTAAAGCCATTAAAACTCCCTGTCTCCCCACATGATTTTCTATAATTAATAATATCTTCTCCTTCCATATGTTTAAAAAGTACTATAGATTATAGCTAATGTTCAACGGTAAATAAAATGGCAAAAAATATGATTTCCGCTAACATAAATGCTCTTTTTAGTAATAAAAAACTTTTATAAATATTTATAAGCAAAAAATATTTACTTTATAATGAGGGAGAATGATAAATAAATCTCCTCACTACAAGAAAAAGATATTGTTTAACAAGCTGATCATAAGCTTTTATCTCAAAAGCGTTCTTCTTCAGCAGGCACCAAAATTTCTCGTTTTCCCGCATGATTTGCAGCACTAATAATACCTTCTTCTTCCATCCGCTCAATCAATGAAGCAGCACGGTTATAGCCAATGCCCAAACGGCGTTGAATATAAGAAGTTGAAGCTTTACGATCACGAAGAACAACTGCAACAGCCTGGCTATAAGGATCATCTGCACAAGGAGAAGTTAAGGATGCATCTGTATCATTCTCTGCAACTTCTTGGGTAATAGTCTCTAAATAATCAGGCAAAGCTTGCGCTTTAAGATGCATGACCACCTGTTCCACTTCATCATCAGCCACAAAAGGTCCATGCACACGCTGGATACGCCCTCCACCCATCATAAACAACATATCTCCTTGTCCCAACAATTGCTCCGCCCCCTGTTCACCAAGAATTGTTCGACTGTCGATTTTTGAACTGACAGAAAAAGAAATGCGTGTTGGAAAATTCGCTTTAATGGTTCCCGTAATCACATCTACTGAAGGACGCTGTGTTGCCATAATCACATGGATACCAGCAGCACGTGCCATTTGTGCCAAACGTTGAACCGCTCCTTCGATGTCTTTGCCGGCAACCATCATCAAATCAGCCATTTCATCAATAATGACAACGATATAAGGCATAGGAGCAAAATCAAGTGTTTCCGTCTCATAAAGGGGTTCACCAGTCTCATGATCAAATCCCACTTGAATTGTACGCGCCATTGTCTCTCCTTGACTTTTTGCCTCCTTAAGACGTGCATTAAACCCATCAATATTACGCACACTCAATTTAGACATTTTGCTGTAGCGTTCTTCCATTTCACGAACAGCCCATTTGAGTGCAATTACTGCTTTTTTAGGATCTGTCACCACGGGTGTTAACAAATGAGGAATGCCATCATAAACCGAAAGTTCAAGCATTTTCGGATCTACCATGATGAGGCGACATTGTTCAGGTGTCATGCGATAAAGAAGCGATAAAATCATAGTATTAATAGCAACAGACTTTCCCGATCCTGTTGTACCTGCTACCAAAAGATGCGGCATTTTTGCTAAATCTGCGATAACCGTCTCACCCCCAATTGTCTTACCCAAAGCAAGTCCTAGTTTTGCTTTGCTCTCAACAAATTCTTGTGCTTGCAACATTTCTCGTAAATAAACCATTTCACGCTTCGCATTAGGCAATTCTATGCCAATAACATTGCGTCCTGGTACCACAGCAACACGCGCTGAAATCGCACGCATAGAACGTGCAATATCATCTGCTAAACCAATAATACGGGAAGACTTAATACCGGCTGCCGGTTCAAACTCATACAAGGTGACCACCGGACCAGGACGCGCATCAATAATTTTTCCCTTAACACCAAAATCTAACAACACTCCCTCAAGTTCCTGAGAATTAGCCTTTAAGACAGCTGGAGAAAGTTTTGCATCTCGAACAGACGGTGGTGGAACCGAAAGATAATCTAAATGTGGAAGAAGAAAACCACCATTTGGAGAAGTCGTTAAAGATTTTATAGCACGGCTTTTAACAGGAGAAATAGAAGCTTTCGTCTGATTTTCTTGATATTTTGTTTTTTCATCGTCAAAAATTGGTTCAATTCGATTCAATGATTTTTCTTCACTATTAGAGCGACTTTTGTAGGAAAAAAGGCGAAAAAAACGCGCTTGTAAAAAATAGAAAATATGTAAAATAGCCCCTACAGTTGTCACAAAAAAACCGTGCTGCACCTTCTCTGCACCTTGTTCTGTATCTTCTAGCACATTGAAAAGAGGATCAATATTTTCGTTTTTATGGATATTTTTCACTTTTCTTTTATTTTTACTTCTCTGACGCCGCCATATTACATTACCGGCAAAAGTAGCCATGAAAAAACCTAAAACAACAACAACGAGACCCAAGAGTGCATTCTGAACTGGAGAAAGAAAAGTAGGAAAAATGGAATAAACAACACTTAAAACTTTATCTCCCAAAACCCCACCCAAACCCATAGGCAATGGCCAATATGTAAAAGAAGCAACAGGTGTTATAAGGGCAAAAGATATTAAAAAACAAATTGTTGATAGCACCCACAAAAAAAGGCGAAAAATCAAATTATAGATATTTTTTTGCGCTAACAAAAGAAACGACCAAAATAATGGTGGCAATAAAATTCCAAGACTTGCCAAACCAAAAAACTGCATGACAAAATCTGAAAAAATTGCCCCTGGCCATCCCATAAAGTTTGTAATTTTATTTGTACTTGCATGCGTTAATGAGGGATCTGCAGCATTCCACGTTGCCAAAGCTAGCACACAAAAAGCAATGAAACCCAATAGTCCAAGCCCAATAAAAACACCAATTTGGCGCAAAAACATTTCAATGAGCCGCGAACTGTAAGATTTTTGCGCTTCTAATGAATCATAAGGAGAAGAACTTTGATACATCTCTCAATTCCAAATACAAAACCTTTACATTTAAAGAGTTATAAAATTATGACCGCAAAATACTAATACAGTTTTAACCATCATAATTATAACTCTTTTCTTACCTGTTATACCGTAACAGATTTTTTTTAAGAAGGTCGTCTAAAGCACATTTATGCAACTTAAAAATACCATATTATCCCGCTCTCCCTTTCGTTTTCCCAAACCAAGTATAGAAGTATAAAATCGAATAAAATCTTTGAGACAAAATTTGCCCCGTAAAATTTGCAGCTAACAACACAACTGATCAACAAGAAGCCAATACCACAAACAACCCGCTTATTTATCCACCAGATAAACGCTAAGAAAAAACACATCATTTTAGAGAAAAGAAGAAATTAACATATCACTCAAAATATTGTATAAGAGGGAATGTTAAAGAAAGCTATCCCTTTTTAAGAACGAATAACCTGCCAATAATGGAACGAAATGTTGTGTATTCTGATCCCAATAAAAATATAAAACCCGATAAAAAGACAAAATCCAAGAAAGCGATAAAACAATGTGATCTTCTCATTGCGGGAGGAGCGATTGTCGGATTAACGCTAGCAATAGCGCTCAAACAAGCAGCCCTTTCATTGAAAATAATTATCGTTGATGCTGCTTCTCCACAAGATATTGCCGCTTCCAATATACGAACCATTGCTCTTGCTGCTGCTTCTATTCGTATGTTAAAACAATTGCAATGTTGGGAACTTATAGAGTCTTATGCCCAACCCATTCATTCCATGATCATCAGCGATGCATGCACAAATGATCCTGTGAAGCCAACTCTTTTAACCTTTGAAGGAAATATTGCCCCCAATGAACCCTTTGCTGCTATGGTAGAACATAGAGAACTCATCAGTGCTTTAAAAAAGCGTGTAAAAGATTTAGATATCCCTGTTATTACAAACACGCGTGTTATTGATTTTCACCAACAAGAGCAGCATACAACTGTCACCTTAGACAATGAAGAAATTTTGCAAACAAAATTGCTTATTGCAGCCGACGGGGCACATTCACAATTACGCAAAAAAGCAGGTCTTAAAAACTTTTCTCATTCCTATAAACAAACAGCAATCATCTGCACCATTGAACATGAAAAGCCCCATCACGGACAAGCAATTCAACATTTCTTGCCTGCTGGACCTTTCGCACTTCTCCCCCTCAAAGGTAACAGATCAGCCATTGTATGGAATGAAGATCATAAAACCGCGCAATATTACCTCAAAGCTGATGCCCTTATTTTTGAAACAGAACTCGAAAAACGCATTGGTCATCAACTTGGCAAGCTCTCTTGGAATGGTAAGCGTCAAGCTTTTCCCTTAAATCTTTCCTTAACACGCCAATGCATTAAAACACGTTTTGCTCTGGTTGGTGATGCTGCCCACACAATTCATCCCCTAGCAGGACAAGGACTCAATTTAGGATTACGCGATAGCGCTGCACTTGCTGAAGTTATTATTGAAACAGCACGCTTGGGACTTGATATTGGCTCCCTCACTGCTTTAGAGCGCTACCAAAGCTGGAGACGTTTTGAAACCACACGTATGGCTTTAAGCAATGACTGGCTTAACAAACTTTTTTCTAATGATAATCTGTTTTTGCGAATACTACGCGATGCCGGTCTTGGAATTGTCAATCAAACACCAAGGATAAAACAATACTTTATTCAAGAAGCTGCTGGCCTTACTCCTCATGCTCCACGTTTGCTACAAGGACTCCCACTTTAAAAAAAATAAACAAAAGCCAAACTATTTCACTGTTTGCAAGCTATAAATTAAAATCTCTCCTGATCATTAAAGAGAAACCCTTCGTTTATTTTTCCATACTAAGCTGTTAAAAGAATCTCTTAAAAGAGATAATGAACTCATTTATCCTATCATAAGGATCTTTGAGAAATTATGTATACAATCTTCCCTTTTCCACACCGTTAAAGTAAAGAAAAAAGTGAGAAAATTATCCTCTCTTTTATTTTAAATGCACTCTCTATTCAATAATCTATATAATAAATTTTGATAATAAATGCATTTTACATACACAACAGAATCCTATCAAAATACTAAAATCAACACCAATCACAAACAACTTACCCTCTAAAATACTTTCTTATCTCAACTACACCAATAATAAAAAGATAAAGCAAATACCTCTCTCTACAGGTACACCATAAAACAAACAAATCCATAACAGCCTCACATGACAATCCTACAGATCAGTATTTTAAAAGCATCAGAATAGTAATTATACAACATATTGAATTATAATGATAATTTATCATTATGCATATTGAAATTGAATGAGAATCTTGAACACAGCAAATTACCAACCTTCTTTATGATAAATCAATAAAAGCCATTCGCTTACAAATCACAAGAAAAATCAATGTATAGATAAACGCCCAAGAAAGAGATGAAAACACCTCTCATAAATCGTCCCACTGTACAAATAAAGGTAATTTGAGTTGGCAAAATAGAATGATACCACCAGCATTATTACAATAATACATTGATTTATCATGCTAAATCATATTTTCAGCTTAGAATCATAACACCGCATACTATAAGATTTTTATCATAACCCCTCTCACATTAAATCAATGAAGATCACTTTTTTGCACAGCACAAGAAAGTTGGCATTTAGACAAAAATAAGTAAAGAAAAAAATGCCTCTCATGAATACTTTGGCTACCAATGACTATAGCAACATTGAGAATTTTAATAATATGTGTGGTGCTAACTTATGTGCAACACGGCTTTCCCCCTCGAACAAACGCTTGCATGCTTTCTATAATTTTACTTTATTGCTTTGCGCTTTAATATGCTAGCTCAGCATTTTATACATCAAATCATCCCCCAAAACACATTGCTTGAGTTTCTTTCTCTTGCTTCTCATGCCCTTCAAATATTGCTTAAGTCTTATGTCACTTCTAATTCTTCAAGCGTATAACCACTTTCCAACCATTCTTTAATCCACTTAGGCCTACGCCCACGTCCATTCCATAACTCCCATTGATTATTGGGATTTCTATAATGGCGTTCTTTACCCACAAGATCAGCAATATCAATTCCATGTGCACTGGCAATTTCAAGAATTTTTCGTCGTGCATTTTGTTTTTCTTTTGCTTGCCGCCTTTTCAATTCCACATCGATTTGAGCACGCATTTCCTGTAGTTCATCAAAATTCATATTTTTGAGATCATCCACCTTAATTACTCCCCTTGCAAAAAAGAATTGTGCTTTGCCATATTTTAAACACAATTATAGACAATTTTTGTCTATTTATTATCGAAATTAAAATTACGATAAATATGTCACCTTGACGGAGATGGGCTTTGAACAACAAAGAGCTATTTAATTGTGTAACAATTACCAAAACCGTATCCTTTTTCAGTTTGATCGCTGAAATGGATAATCGGAGTGTACGAAGCCCGTTGCCTCTCTCTGACTCTTTCGAACCAGCGGTCAAAAGTGAATATAAATCGCCATTTTATAAACTATGGCAATATGTAACAAAGAACAAGCCCTCTCCCCATAATGATAGTACAGTTCATTCTTTCAATAAGAAATATTTCCATACACCGTGGCTTTCTGATTCGGGTCAATACTCTCCAAAAGTATTTAAAAAATCGGAAAATTATATAGAACGATCTACCCCAACTGCCTTGCAAAAATGGTTATCACTTCAGAGTAATTTCTCTTTTTACAAGCATGATGACTATCGCATTAATTGGTTTTATCTGTTTCGTTTTGTTCTGCAAATGACTTTAATTGATTGGGTATTCGTATATACAAAAAGTCTCCTTAAAAGGAGAAAGATTTATATCTATACAGGATGTCCTCAACTAAGGAAGTTCACTTCGTATATTTGTAAAAATACAGTGCAACAGCGATCAGAAAAAACATACAAGCTTGATGTTTGTATCGATAAATTTTCTCATAACTGGGTGTATTGCTTATGATTGTTCCAAATTTCATAATGCTTGCTACTGCATATGCATCAACTCTAAATATTACGGTGCCTTTAGCTATCGTTATGCAAAAATCATGGAATGATGTCTATGCAATAAGCGTAAGTGACAAGTTATCATACCGTCCATCTGTTCCTAAAAAAATAATGGAAACAATTAAACAATGTGAACATAATTTCGACGTAAATTTAGGACAAATTGATGTCCAAAATCAGAAAAGGTCGCTTTTTTCTCTCTCTGAAGTTTTTGATTGTTATAAGAATTCTAACGTTTTAAGTGCTTCTTTGAAATATTACTGCAAACAAACAGTGCAGAAATACAGTGTTGAACAAATCGTGCTTGATTTTTACGACAGAGCCAATTTCAAGAGTGGTTTTATTGATCTTTATGTGCAAAAAAATGCCGCATATGTTGAGATGGAAACTTCTGTGCTTATAGACGAAAAATCACAAGAGCCTGTACAGCTTCATGCAAGAAAGGCGGAACCAATAATTAATATAGAATCTCTTCCTATCTCTTTAGAAGAGGATGCTTTTGCGCATAAAGAAAGTAGTACACGTGACGCCTTTACAATAGAAGATTCCTTATTGGAAAGACAAAAGGAATAATGGTCTCACATTTATCGATTAGAACTACAATTTTGATAAAATACAGTAATGAAAGGTAGATAAGAAAATATTAAAGCTCTAATTAGTAAGATTGTGTAAAATCTTTCTAATCGAGGGCAGAATAATGAAAATGATAGAGCAAAACAGTGTTGATAAAGCATTTAATGAGAAAGCAGCACGTGAAATTACAATCGTGATGCGTTCAGAAAGAGAGTGGTACTTTACATTTGTTGCAGATGATCCAGTAACCGGAAAGGCAAATGTATATACACTTCTTACACAAAGAGGAAAGTTGAGAACTTGGGCTGATCCAAAATATCTCTTTAAATTTCTTCATGAAAGAGGGGTTATTTGTGGCAGTTTTAAACTTAATGAGGACGAAAAAAATGAAACAAGCAAATATTTTTCAAACAGCATTTCGTGATAAAGTCACTATAGCTGTCTCAGCTATAACTGTATTTTTTATGGCACATCCTATATGTGCTCAAGCAAAAACTTTGGACAAAGCCAAAACGGCTTTAGAAGCACTCAGAGATCAATTAAAAGTTATTGTTCCTCTTGCCGCTACCATAATACTTTTGTGTTTAGCAATTGGTTATGCAGGACGTTATATAGAAAAAGATACCTTTGTACGTTGGGCGATTGGTGTTGTCATTGCTGGTTCAGCCGCTGAATTTGTTGCAATGTTGTTTCAAAACCCATAGTAAAGAAAATATACTGCAAAGTAAGTTTTATTTTTTAGTTGTAGATAAGCCAATAATAATATCATTTAGTATTAAAAAGTAAAAATAGTACTCATGAGAAAATCCTAATAAGAGCAGAAAATGAAAAAGTTAAATAATTTCCAATTAGAAAATGATAGTAGAATGTTTGCAATTTCTGTTGCTATAATAGCATTTTCTATGAATCGTCCTGCATATGCTAAATTAGATAAGGCTGCAAAAGCGTTAGGTGATCTGAAAACAGATCTTACTAGTAATATTATTCCCATTGCTGCTGCAGTTATACTTCTTTGTTTAGCAATTGGCTATGCCGGCCGCTACATCGGCAAGGATACTTTTGTGCGCTGGGCAGTTGGTGTAGTCATCGCTGGTTCAGCAACTGAGCTCGCCACTTTGTTGTTTACTGGCAAATAATAAACCCAATGAAATGTTTATTTGGTTGCAAAAATAAATTTGCTACTAGTGATTTCACAGCAACTATAATCTAATTAGGCTAAACAATATGAAACGATTAAATATTTTTCAGTCGAAAAAAAATAATAGAATTAACACGATTTCTACTGCTACAATCGCGTTTTTTATAGCTCATTCTGCATGCGCCCAGAACACTTTGAGCAAGGCTAAAACTGCTTTAGAAGCTTTGCAAAACGATCTTATTAAAAATCTTATCCCTATTGCTGCTGCAGTTATACTTTTATGTTTGGCAATTGGTTATGCAGGACGCTACATTGAAAAAGATACTTTTATACGTTGGGCAATTGGTGTTGTCATTGCTGGCTCTGCAACTCAACTTGTTGGAATGTTGTTTGGCTGATTATGGAATAACTAGCATGAAATACTTTTATTCAAAAAAATCTTTTTCAGTAGCGGATTTTTCTTATACTGCGAAAGGATAGACATTGTTAGATTTTTAATGAGAATAGAACATGAAACAACTAAATAATCTTCAATTTAAAAATAATGACAGGATCATTGCAATTTTTGTAACTGTAACCGTATTTTTTATAACTCATCCTGCGTATGCAGAATTAAAGCATGCGAAAAGTGCTTTAGAAAAACTACAGGAAGATCTTATTAAAAATCTTATCCCTGTTGCTGCTGCTGTTATACTTTTATGTTTAGCAATTGGTTATGCAGGACGCTACATTGAGAAGGATACTTTTGTACGGTGGGCAATTGGCATTGTTATCGCTGGTTCAGCGGCTGAACTTGTTAAAATGTTGTTTTAAACTAATTGAAGTATATCATGAACTGAGTATAGCACAAAGTGTTTTTAAGGGACTCTATAAATAGGGTATAGATATATCTGTAATAATGTCGTTCATGCTGCAAAAAAAAATATTCTCGCGAGTAAGCTCAATCATAATGGGGATAAAAGATTATGAAACAGGCAAATATTCTTCAAGCGAAAACTGGCAATAAGATCAGTGCTATTGTCATAGCTTCGATGATGTCCTTAATGGTCCACCCAGCATATGCTCAAACAAAAACTAAAAGCCTAGATATTCTCATGGGTATGCAGTATGGGCTTAGTATGGTTATTCCCGTTGTTTGTGCTGGTATTCTTTTATTTTTATTGCTTATTTATATATTTCGCATCATAGCAAGAGCCACATTTATACGATGGGCATTCAGTGTCATCATTGCCGGAGCAGCTTTCTATATTAGCCACATATTATTTCACATCCAGTAACTAGAGTTGCATATGAAACCACAACAACATGAAGCATTTCCCTTATTTAAAGGAGCAACACGCGTTCCAACTCTTTGGGGCGTACCAATGATGCCACTCATTGTTATGGCTATCAGTGTAGCTGTTGTTGCTATGACAATAAATATCTTTTTGTGGATAATTGCTCCACCTTTATGGTTCGTTATGGTACAAATTACCAAAAACGATGACAAAGCATTTCGTATCTGGTGGTTGTGGATTGATACAAAACTCCGTAATCGTAATAAAAGTTTTTGGGGTGCTTCAAGTTATAGCCCCTCTGATTATCGCAAAAGGAGATAAATAATGGCTGTTGAAAGCGCCAAACGCCTTGCATCAGAAACACCCGTAAGCCTATTTATACCCTATTCGCATCATATTACAGATACAATTATCTCTACCAAAAATGCAGAATATTTGTCGGTCTGGAAAATTGATGGACGTTCGCATCAAAGTGCTTCACAAGAAGATATTTTTCAGTGGACCAAAGAACTAAACAATACTTTACGTGGTATTGCATCAGCCAATTTATCATTTTGGACACATATCATACGCCGCCGTGTTTATGAATATCCTGATTCAACATTTGATCAAGTTTTTTGTTATCAGCTTGATGAAAAATATCGGCAAAGCTTTACTGGTTATAATCTGATGGTTAATGACCTGTATTTGACTGTGGTTTTCCAGCCGATTGCTGACAAAATTATGTCATTCTTTTCCCAGCATGAGCGTGAGACACTTGATCAAAAAAAGATGCGACAGGAATCATGTATCAAAGCGCTCAATGATATCAACAACACTCTAGGTCAATCATTAAAACGTTATGGTGCAGAACTTCTTGGCGTTTATGAAAAAAACGGACATGCTTATTCCTCTGCGCTTGAATTTCTCGGAATGCTTGTTAATGGTGAATACAGACCTATGCCCATCTGTTATGATCGTTTTGCTGACTATATGTCTATCAATCGGCCTTTTTTCTCGAAATGGGGTGCTCTTGGTGAACTGCGGACAAGCAGTGGAATGCGTCGATTTGGAATGTTGGAAGTTAAGGAATACGATACAACAACGAAACCAGGCCAACTAAACGTTTTGCTGGAAAGTGATTTTGAATTCGTATTAACACAGAGTTTTTCAGTACTCTCACGGCATGCAGCTAAGGATTATTTGCAACGCCATCAGCGTAATCTTATCGATGCTCGCGATGTAGCAACAAGTCAAATTGAACAAATTGACGAAGCACTCAACCAGCTTGTTAGTGGACATTTTGTCATGGGTGAGCATCATTGTACGTTGACTATCTATGGTGATACAGCTCAACAAGTTCGTGACTATATGGCAAAAGCGAGTGCTGCATTGCTGGATGCAGCGGTATTACCAAAACCGGTAGATTTGGCCATAGAGGCTGGTTATTGGGCACAGCTACCAGCAAATTGGAAATGGCGACCACGTCCAGCACCTATTACATCACTAAACTTTTTATCATTCTCGTCCTTTCATAATTTTATGTCAGGTAAGCCAACGGAAAATCCATGGGGGCCAGCAGTTACGATTCTTAAGACCATCAGTAAGACGCCGCTTTATTTCAATTTTCATGCCTCTAAACTTGAAGAGGATTCGACAGATAAGCGCTTACTTGGTAATACAGCACTTATAGGACAATCTGGTTCGGGTAAAACTGTACTTCTTGGTTTTTTATTAGCACAAGCGCAGAAATTTAAACCAACGACTGTTGTTTTTGACAAAGATCGCGGTATGGAAATTATTATTCGGGCTATGGGTGGTCGCTATCTAACATTCAAACCTGGTCGTCGAAGTGGTTTTAATCCCTTCCAGCTCCCCCCCACACAAGATAACCTCATTTTCCTAAAACAGTTTGTTAAAAAATTAGCAGAAGCTAGTGGTGAGATCACACACCGTGATGAGGAAGAAATTAACCAAGCTGTAATGTCTGTTATGAGTAATAACATTGACAAATCGCTGCGTCGTTTATCCTTTTTAGTGCAGTTCTTACCCAATCCACATTTAGATGATTATAATACGCATCCGTCTGTTCACGCTCGCTTAATAAAATGGTGTGAAGGTGGTGATTATGGGTGGTTATTTGATAATCCAAATGATGCACTAGATCTCTCAACCCATCAAATTTACGGTTTTGATATTACCGAATTCTTAGATAACCCAGAAACCCGTACTCCAGTCATGATGTATTTGCTTTACCGCACAGAAGGAATGATTAGCGGTCAGCGGTTTATGTATATTTTTGATGAGTTTTGGAAACCTTTACAAGATCCATATTTTGAGGATTTAGCAAAGAATAAACAAAAGACTATCCGTAAACAAAATGGTATTTTTGTTTACGCTACACAAGAACCTAGTGATGCTTTGGAAAGCAATATAGCCAAGACTCTTATTCAGCAATGTGCAACTTACATTTTTCTAGCAAATCCCAAAGCAAGTTATGAGGATTACACACAAGGTTTTAAACTAACCGATGCTGAATTTGAACTGATCAAAGGAATAGGTGAGTTTAGCCGCCAATTTCTTATCAAACAGGGAGATCAATCCGCACTTGCAGAATTAAATCTCGGCAAATTCCACGTGACAATCAACGGGAAAACCGTTGAACATGACTTTAGCGAAGAGCTCTTGGTATTATCAGGCACGCCTGATAATGCAGAATTGGTCGAAAGTATCATTGCTGAAGTAGGCGATGATCCAAAAGTATGGTTACCAATTTTTTTACAACATGTCAAAAATGACAGGAGGGAAACATGAAGAAGGTAATTATTGCAATAGCAATGACAACTATTTTAGGGACTCCAAACTCAGCAATGGCTTGGAGTTGGGGGTGGGCTCCAGCAAAAGGGCTATTCCCCTCAACACCTGCCAAGAAGGAGAAGAAGCCTACTGCACCGCAGCATTATCTAGAAATTATAGAGTTATTAAAAAAGCAGCTTGAACAAGCGAAGAAAACACATCAATCTATAAAAGAGAATCCACAATTGAGAGCAGCAGAAACAAGCTACAGTAGTTTTTTTCTTAAAAATCCAAATCTGATCTATGATGAGAATAACGATTCAGATATATCTGCATCAGTTAGAAATATACTTCAGAAGGAAAGTGCTTCTACTTCTATCCGAGAATCCCGCAATGCCATCACTAAACGTATTCAATATGCAACAGTTGCTGATAAGGCTGTAAGTTTAAAGACTTTTCAAGATGCAGAAAAGCGTTTTCAGCAAATCTCAGAACTTGTAGAAAAAATCAGTAAAACAGCAGACCTAAAAAGCATTGCTGATCTCCAAGCACACATAGCTGGGATGCTAGCCATGATACAGAATGAAACAGCAAAACTACAAATGGTTAGCCACTCGCATAGTGCAGAACAAGCACTTATTAGTCAACAAAAGAAAACACGTAATATGAGAGTTCTCAACAGTGAAAATAAAGAAATGCCAATAATACGTTTTATACGATGACAGCTTTACGATAACTTGCCTATATTGTCATCTTTTTTATTTGTTTGTATTTAACAGTGCTTCTTTGAGTAAACATACTCGATCTTATGAAAAGTATTTTTGTAGATTATGTGAATAATCGACAAATGGTTAACGATAATATTACGCTCTATCAAAAATGTAAATGATGTACTTAAATAAGCAACGACACCCTTTTAAGTACTTTCATTATCCTATTTCTAACGCTCTATTATAAATACGTTTATTGGCAGAGATTATTACATTTAAACACTTTTAATAATAGGAAAAATCCTCTCCAGTTAGCCAGATAAAAAAAATCAACAATGTATAAAGATAATAGTAAAACTACAAGTTAATATGCCAATGAAAAATAGTAAATAAAAATGATTTTATAATTATTTATCAACCAAAATTGAAATTATGATAAAAATATAATAGGATATATAAAACGATCAAGAGAAAAAATAACATGAAAAAAACTATTATTTCAGTAGTGATAGCGACCATTTTGGGAATGCAGAGTACAACTCTGAAAGCGAATTCGTTTTCTAGTCACGAAACTCCTTGGACAAAGCGTATGGCCGGTTCTCTTAGCGAAACAGAGACAAGTAAAGTCTCGAAAGCGTATGAAACACGACAAAAAAGAGGATTACAAGAAGAGCCTCAATATGAATCAATCAATAGACAAAAAGGTCTTGTTTCTTCAGCCAAAAAAAAGCTTGAAATACTAGAGAAACAACTAACTTACTATATAAAGATATACGAATCTATAATAGGCTCCCGTCGACATGATATTGTGCCAAGAGTAAATATAACTACTCCTTATTTTCATAGTCCACACCTCATCTATAAAGATAAAACAAATTTTTCAAGAAATCTTGAAAATTTAAATGTTCCTAAAGCAGAAGACATTGTAATAGAGCAAGATCTTAGCTTTTTAACAAACTCTGAGGCACGTACATTTATCGAAAAACGTAGAGAATATGCAGCGATTGTGGATAAAGCCATAAGTTTACAAGTTTTTGAGGAGACAGAAGCGCGTTTTAAGTACATCGAAAATCTTTTAGATTCCATGAAAAACATGGACGATTTAAAATGGATTGCCGAATTACAAGGATATGTCGAAGGTACAGTTGCCGTAATCTACAATGAAGCTACGAAATTGCAAATGGTTGTGCATTTACGCAATACGGAGCAAGAACTGATCCGCCAGCAAAAATATAAACGCAATATACGCATTTTAAATCATCAAAACACACGAATGCCGACTGTAAAATACGTAAAAGTTGGACTGTGAGGTTTGTATAACCACGCTGCTGATAGCATAAATTTTCTTTGATCGTGGAAAAGTGACCGCATAATGTTCAAGCCCAGTCCGAACAAACTGAAAGAGCCTCTAAAAAGTATTAACTAAATAGCCCAAAAATGTTTTGGCAAATCACATAAATGTAAAAGACTGCAACATACACCAGTATTCCAAGACAATGGAAACGTGAAAATTCATGAAAGAAAAAGACCATGAGCTTCCAAATGTTCTCACAACTGTTCAAGGAAATTGATCAAGCAACAAACACCTATGTCACGGATATTTCATCAAACGCAATTGTTATAATCACACCCATCGTATCAGTCGGCCTCAGTATCGCTTTCATCCTATATGGATATCTTGTCATGCGTGGAGCAATAGATATGCCTGTTTCTCAGCTCTTAAGCCGTTGCATACGGATAAGCATTATTACTTCTATTGCTCTAACTGCAGGACTTTATCAATTAGAAATCAAAGATTTTATAATAGAAGCACCTAATGATTTGGCAAATGCTCTTTTAAGCAATTCACAAAACAACCATCAACTAGCAAATTTGATCGACAAAGTAGCTGAAAAAGGGTTCAAATGTGCAAGCACAGCTTTCGAAGAAGCTGCTTTCTTAGACGCTGATGGACTCCTTTATGGACTTTTCGGCATTCTTATCATGCTTGCAACAAGCTTCTTAACGGCAATCGGTGGTGCATTCATCCTACTAGCAAAAATCGTACTTGTACTTCTCGTAGGACTCGGGCCACTCTTCATCATTTCTTTACTTTGGCAACCAACCTATCGTTTTTTTGAGCAATGGATAACCCAAATCTTAAGCTACACGATCCTTATTATATTCCTAGCTGTCGTATCTAGTATACTCATGAGTATCTTTGCAAGTTACGTGACAGATTTGAAATTTGATGGAAATCAGAACGTAAGTTATGCGCTTGGTGGTGCCCTTATCTTATCTATTCTCTCCATCGTACTGTTGCTCAAATTGTCAAGCATTGCCCATGCTCTGGCAAAAGGTGTTACATTTGGGCATCTCTGGAAATGAGATACAGCAAAAAACAATATTTTTCGTAATAACCGCACAATCAAAAAAACAAACCAACTACCTAGTAAAAAATATCTGCACTGTAACTAAACATTTCCATAAATAATAAAGAAATAATAAACACAATTATAGAAAATATATTTTATAATCAAAATTGAAATATCAATAAAAAAATGATAGAAGCATACATGACAGCTTAAAATAGGAGTATTAAAATGAAAAAAATCATTTTTGCAATTTTGATTGCAAGTATTTTATCCGCTTGCGGATTAGCTCCAAAACCAAAGCAACCAAATAATTGGAACCGTATCCCTATTAATAAAACAATTCCTGCCGAAATTCAGCGAGGAACCATATGAAAAAACAAGTTAAACCAGTAAAAGCCCAACAACTAAATAGTTATTATGAAGAAAGCAGAGGCTTAGAACGTGAACTCATCAACGAATTTATAAAATCGCGTAAAACAGCAATACAGTTTTTAGTATTCCTATAATGTATAGGATTCAAAGGAGAAAAATATGAAGAAACTGATTGTTGCAACGCTAATAAGTGTATTCCTTGGGATATCAAATTCTCTCTTAAGAGCACAAGAGAGTGATGGGCGATTACAAGATCAGCTGATAAGTGTTATGGGTGACCAAATTAATTACGTACAGGAACAACTTAATGAAATTGAAAAAATATATAAGTCTATAACAGGCCTTCGAATAAGAAATGCCACGATAGACAGTAATAGCGATCTTCTACTTGCGGAGCCACAACACATCTATGATAAAGATAAAGAAACGGAGATCTCCGATAAATTTCCTCAATTAATTAAGAATATAAAAAAACAAGAAGAAGAATATTCTCAAAAACCTACTGTCCATGAAATACGTACACTTATTGATCTACGCAGCCAATACGCAGCTGTTATAGATAAAGTCGTAAGTTTACGAGTTTTTGAGGAGACAGAAGCGCGTTTTATGCTCATAGCACAACATTTAATGGCAATCAGAGATACAAAAGATCTGAAAAGCGTAGCCGAATTACAAACGCAAATTAAAAGTATACTTGCCATGGTCCAAAATGAAGCTACGAAATTGCAAATGGTTGTGCATTTACGCAATGCGGAGCAAGAACTGATCCGCCAGCAAAAATATAAACGCAATATACGCATTTTAAATCATCAAAACACACGAATGCCGACTGTAAAATACGTAAAAGTTGGACTGTGAGGTTTGTATAACCACGCTGCTGATAGCATAAATTTTCTTTGATCGTGGAAAAGTGACCGCATAATGTTCAAGCCCAGTCCGAACAAACTGAAAGAGCCTCTAAAAAGTATTAACTAAATAGCCCAAAAATGTTTTGGCAAATCACATAAATGTAAAAGACTGCAACATACACCAGTATTCCAAGACAATGGAAACGTGAAAATTCATGAAAGAAAAAGACCATGAGCTTCCAAATGTTCTCACAACTGTTCAAGGAAATTGATCAAGCAACAAACACCTATGTCACGGATATTTCATCAAACGCAATTGTTATAATCACACCCATCGTATCAGTCGGCCTCAGTATCGCTTTCATCCTATATGGATATCTTGTCATGCGTGGAGCAATAGATATGCCTGTTTCTCAGCTCTTAAGCCGTTGCATACGGATAAGCATTATTACTTCTATTGCTCTAACTGCAGGACTTTATCAATTAGAAATCAAAGATTTTATAATAGAAGCACCTAATGATTTGGCAAATGCTCTTTTAAGCAATTCACAAAACAACCATCAACTAGCAAATTTGATCGACAAAGTAGCTGAAAAAGGGTTCAAATGTGCAAGCACAGCTTTCGAAGAAGCTGCTTTCTTAGACGCTGATGGACTCCTTTATGGACTTTTCGGCATTCTTATCATGCTTGCAACAAGCTTCTTAACGGCAATCGGTGGTGCATTCATCCTACTAGCAAAAATCGTACTTGTACTTCTCGTAGGACTCGGGCCACTCTTCATCATTTCTTTACTTTGGCAACCAACCTATCGTTTTTTTGAGCAATGGATAACCCAAATCTTAAGCTACACGATCCTTATTATATTCCTAGCTGTCGTATCTAGTATACTCATGAGTATCTTTGCAAGTTACGTGACAGATTTGAAATTTGATGGAAATCAGAACGTAAGTTATGCGCTTGGTGGTGCCCTTATCTTATCTATTCTCTCCATCGTACTGTTGCTCAAATTGTCAAGCATTGCCCATGCTCTGGCAAAAGGTGTTACATTTGGGCATCTCTGGAAATGAGATACAGCAAAAAACAATATTTTTCGTAATAACCGCACAATCAAAAAAACAAACCAACTACCTAGTAAAAAATATCTGCACTGTAACTAAACATTTCCATAAATAATAAAGAAATAATAAACACAATTATAGAAAATATATTTTATAATCAAAATTGAAATATCAATAAAAAAATGATAGAAGCATACATGACAGCTTAAAATAGGAGTATTAAAATGAAAAAAATCATTTTTGCAATTTTGATTGCAAGTATTTTATCCGCTTGCGGATTAGCTCCAAAACCAAAGCAACCAAATAATTGGAACCGTATCCCTATTAATAAAACAATTCCTGCCGAAATTCAGCGAGGAACCATATGAAAAAACAAGTTAAACCAGTAAAAGCCCAACAACTAAATAGTTATTATGAAGAAAGCAGAGGCTTAGAACGTGAACTCATCAACGAATTTATAAAATCGCGTAAAACAGCATGGCGTGTTGCAGGTGCCATTGGCCTTTTTGGATTATTTGGCATGATATGTGGAGTTGTTGGCTTCTCCCAACCAGCTCCAACGCCTTTGGTGCTGCGCGTTGATAACACAACTGGCGCGGTTGATGTGGTTTCTGTAATGCGTGATCATGAAACGACCTATGGTGAAGTTGTAGACAGATATTGGCTCAATCAATATGTTCTTAATCGCGAAACGTATGACTACGATACCATTCAACTTAACTATGACACAACAGCACTCTTAAGTGCAGGTTCTGTTCAGCAGGAATTTTATAAAATTTATGAAGGTGAAGACGCTCGTGACAAAGTTCTTTCTAACAAGGCACGCATCACGGTTAAAGTACGGTCGATTCAGCCAAATGGACGTGGTCAAGCGACAGTGCGTTTCACCACGCAGCAACATGACAGCAACGGCGCAGCTGGACAAAAACAACATCAGATCGCAACAATCGGTTACACCTATGTTGGTGCACCAATGAAATCATCTGATCGATTGCTTAACCCGCTTGGTTTTCAAGTAACAAGTTACCGTGTTGATCCGGAAATACTGTTGAATAATTAAGGAATTGATTATTATGAAAAAATTTGTGTTTGTTGCCCTACTATCTTCATTTTCCTCTCTTTATACAGTACCTGTAAAAGCACTCAAAACCCCATCTAATTCACAATATGATCACCGCATTCGTTATGTCATGTATAATGTAGCTGATGTTGTTCAAATTGAAACTGTTCTTGGTGTAGCAACACATATTATCCTTGAAGAAGGCGAACAGTATATCACCCATGCCTTTGGTGATTCAGATGCCTATGCCTTCGCCCATAAGGGACGACATATCTTTATTAAGCCCAAAGCAGAACTTGCAAATACGAATCTCATCGTTGTAACCGACAAACGTAGCTATAAATTTAGACTACAGTTTCGAAATGACCGTGCTGGAGCAACCTACGAATTAGCTTTCCAATATCCCGATACAAATACCCAAAAATTAGATGAGAACACTCAGCGCCTTACTATTGAACGTGGTTTTCACCAAGGTGTGAGAGGTTATAACCTCAGCTATACCATGAGCGGTAATCAAGATATCGCTCCGATAAACGCTTGGGACAATGGACGTATTACCTATTTCAAATTTGCTGCCAACATGGACATGCCATCAATTTACGTAGTGGATGCTGAAGGCAATGAGAGTTTAATACCGCGTACTGTTGTAGGCAGTTCTAATGATATTATTGCTGTTCATAAGGTTAATCCTAAGTGGATCATACGACTTGGTAAACGTGCTCTAGCTGTTTTCAATGAAGCCTATGATCCCAATGGTGTACCAAACACAACTGGAACAGTATCTTCGAAAGTTCATCGCGTTAATAAAGGAGGAAGATAATGTTTGGTGATAAGAAAGGGGATGAAATCAACAAAAATACGGAACTAGGTTATACTGAACAAACGCACATTGAGGGTGCTTATGGGAGCTCTGAATTAGGTTTAGAACGCCGTCCAACAATTCCTGGGGCACGTGCATTATTAATGGTAGGACTTATTGTTATAATAGCGGTACCAATTGCTTTGACTTGGAAAGCTTTAAAAATGCGCGGTAGCATAGAAGTTGAAGAAGAAAAACCTCAACAGACAGTACAACAAGTTATACCAAGTTATACTCCTCGTGTTATAGAAGAACCGAAGGTTGTAGAGGAAAATGAAAAAACAACACAAACGGAAGACTCAACAACGGAGATTCCTGCAGCCTTAACAAAACTTCTCCAAACAACGATACCACCACATTTGCTACAAGATTCTGAAGAAGTGGCACGCAAACGTATGTTCAGTTCTGGTTTAAACAATGGTGGCAGTAGTGAAGGCTCTGCAGACAATTCAAAAAATAAAGCATCTAGCAATGATCAAAATAGTGGCGCGTTATTCGACAACTTACAGCCCGTGCGGTTGGGGCAATCATATGCAACACAACTCCACAACCGTGATCTCTTGATTACGCAGGGAACGCAGATAGATTGCACATTAGAGACAAAAATTATTACCACACAACCAGGCATGACAACCTGTCATTTAACACGTGATGTTTATTCCACAAGTGGTCGGGTTGTTTTGCTCGATCGTGGTTCTAAAGTCGTTGGTTTTTATCAAAGCGGTATACAACAAGGTCAAACACGTGTTTTTGTACAATGGTCGCGTATTGAAACACCTTCTGGTGTTATCGTAAATCTTGACTCACCTGGCACTGGACCCCTTGGAGAATCTGGTATCGGTGGTTGGGTCGATACACATTTTTGGCAGCGATTTGGTGGCGCAATCATGGTAAGCGTAATCAGTGATTTAGGAGAATGGGTAAAAGACAAAGTTTGGCGAAAAGGTAAAGAAAATAAGGAGAATAAAGAACAAGCAGTACCCCAAGGTGTGCAGAATGCCCAATCAATTGTGAATGATGTTCTTCAAAATTCCATTAATATTCCACCAACACTTTATAAAAATCAAGGTGAGCGAGTAAATATTTTTGTTGCTCGAGATTTGGATTTCAGTGATGTCTACAACCTCGTTACACGTTAATAAAATAGAGAAAGATCAAGCAGTTGCACAGCTTCTGCAACCGCTTGATTGTTTCTTAGAAGATCCGAAAATTACTGAATTGTCGATCTGCCGTCCCTGTGAAGTATGGACAAAAAGCTTTGAGGGTTGGCAAGTATATAACGTACCAGAATTAACAACTGCTTTTTTGCAAACGCTTATTAGAGCTGTTATCGTTTATAATGGTATGGCTCCCAAAAGCATTAATTATGTGCGCTTACCTGGTGGACAACGTGGTACAATTGTACAAACACCAGCTGTCATTGATGGTACACTATCCTTTGTGATTCGTAAACACTCCCTCACGGTTAAGACGCTAGGGGAACTCGACAAGGAAGGTACATTTGATAGTTTTAGCGATGTAAGCTTTAACAAGCCTTCAGAAAAAGAAGCAAATAGTTTATTATCAAAGCAAGATTTCACGCGGTTAGAGCCATTTGAAGTGCAACTCCTTAGTCTCAAACGTGAGAGAAAAATTCTTGAATTTTTAGAACAATGCGTACTCCATAAACGCAATATCATCATTGCCGGAAAAACGGGATCAGGGAAAACAACATTTGCTCGCTCACTCATTGAAAAAGTACCTGTAGAAGAACGCATTATTACCATTGAGGACGTTCATGAACTTTTTCTACCCAATCATCCCAATCACATCCATATGCTTTATGGTAGCGGTGCAGGTCGTGTTTCTGCTGAAGAATGCTTAGATGCGTGTTTACGGCAATCACCTGATCGTATTTTTCTTGCGGAGCTACGTGGCAACGAAGCGTGGGAATATCTCAACTCGTTGAATACTGGGCATCCAGGATCAATTACAACAACACACGCTAACAATGCGTTGCAAACGTTTGAGCGGTGTGCCACATTAATCAAAAGGTCAGAAATTGGGCGTCAACTAGATATAGAAATGATAAAGATGGTGCTTTATACGACAGTAAATGTAGTGTTGTTCTTCAAAGACAGAAAACTTTCTGAAGTCTTTTATGATCCAATTTTTTCTAAATCGAAAATCGTTTAGGGAAATTTTTCAGTAGTATATAGATAAAAAAACCGCGACAAATTGTTGCGGTTTTTTTTATGCTCTCATAACGAAAGAAAAGAGAGAAGTCATAAATAGGATTCTTATTGTACAAAATTTTATTGCTTTTGATTGTTTTATTTATTTTTTGAAAAGCCCCTTATGAAAAACAGAGGAATGACGCATAATTTATCTATCAACGATAGCTCCTACGAAATATTCTCATAAGAAAACAACGAATAATAATTGTTGCAAAGACAATAGCCTATCGTTCCAAAATTCTATATTTTAATTTCTTATCAAGAACATAGCTGTCTGTTAATCAAACAACGTCTTTATTAAAGTCTACCAACACAGACAACTCAGTAGCATTATAAATGATAAAGCAGCAACAAATCACAGACCAATTTGCTCAGAGAGAACATATTGTCTCTTATTACCCTATGGCGAGAGGAAATTATTATTGAAGTTTTCTTCGCGCCATATTCTATTTTTATGATAAACTAAATTTTCTTCTGAAAATATTTTGGGAGCACTCTCATTGTTTTTTTTATGCCAATTCATCCTACTTTTATGGCTTTTGCTTTAGCACAATTTTGCAATATTATAAATCACTTCCTAAGCACAGAAATGATTATGTATGAAGCCTTTGCTTAAAAACATACACAGCTTATCCTTCTTATGCAAAGGCTGTGAAATAAAGAACAATAAAATTTAAGAACATTTTTTATATCAGAAAATAAAAACGCATTTTTGTTGCGCAAACAAATTTTTTCATTTTTATAAAAACAGCAATAATTCCTATTCTTTAGGGAGAAATATACGAGAATGCAAAACGAACAGCATAAAACTTTATCACGATTAGGTATAATTGCTATAAAATTGCAACTATTCAAGCAACAGCAAATCCTTTATAGCTTAATGAACATTCAAGATGTATTTCGCAATAAGGCATCTCTTTTGTTCAAAAAAAGAAGTATTTCTTTTTAAAAAAATAAAATTATTTTTAATACACATATAAATCCAACAAGCCTTTATAGATTAAACTACATGCCTCATCCCAAAGCACCTAAAAAGCATACATATTTTTTGCCTTTCACATTTTGTGCACAATTCATAATCATATGATACCGATAAAGGCGGAAGGGAGCCTCTCAAATTATCAAGACGCTCACCACACATCTCATCTCGCGAGTAAGCCAATAAAGCGATACGCTTGGAGCAAAATAGCAGCCCCCAAAGTGCGATCACCGTTCCACCAATAACTTAGACATAATGTCTGACAACAGACACACAAAATACATGCATAAAGACCATGTATTTGGAAGCAAAAAGCACAAAAAGAGGGAAAAACCTCCCTGCTTTACTCTCATGAACTAATGAACCTTTACAGACGACGTTCAACCATGAGCTTTTTAATCTCAGCAATTGCCTTTGCGGGATTAAGCCCCTTTGGACAAGTTTGCGCACAATTCATAATCGTATGACACCGATAAAGGCGGAAGGGATCTTCTAAATTATCAAGACGCTCACCACACATCTCATCTCGCGAATCAGCAATCCAGCGATACGCTTGGAGCAAAATAGCAGGCCCCAAATAACGATCACCGTTCCACCAATAACTCGGACATGATGTTTGACAACAAGCACATAAAATACATTCATAAAGACCATCAATTTTCTGCCGGTCAGAGTGACTTTGTAACCATTCTTTAGCAGGTTCAGGCGAAACGGTCTGCAACCAAGGCTCAATCACACGATGTTGTGCGTAAAAGCGCTTCAAATCAGGAACCAAATCTTTAACCACCGGCATGGAAGGCAAAGGATACACTTTAATGGGGTGTTTTACATCATCCATACCTTTGGTACAAGCCAGCGTATTAGTCCCATCAATATTCATAGCGCACGAACCACAAATACCTTCACGGCATGATCGGCGAAGTGTTAAAGTTGGATCAATATGATTCTTAATAAACAGAAGTCCATCCAGAATCATAGGACCACAAGCAGAGCGATCCACATAATAGGTATCCAGATGTGGATTTTCTTCATCATCAGGCGACCAACGATAAACATGAAATTCTGTTAGTTGCGTAGCACCTTCAGGTTTAGGCCACACCTTCCCTGGTTTGACTTGAGAATTTTTGGGAAGCTTAATTTGTACCATAATTCATTCTCCCCTCAGTAAACACGTTTTTTAGGTGCAATGCGCTTTAAGTCGATACCACCATCTGCTTCAGATGTTAATGGATCAACATGGACAGGTCGATAGGATAAAGTCACCCTCCCATCTTTGGATAGATGAGAAAGCGTATGTTTACGCCAATTTTTATCATCCCGCTCTGGATAATCTTCACGTGCATGAGCGCCCCGACTTTCTAAACGCGCTTCTGCAGAATAAACAGTGGTAATTGCATTGGCCATCAGATTCTCAAGCTCTAATGTTTCAACCAAATCAGAATTCCATATCAATGAGCGATCAGTGACTTTGAGATCTGCCAATTCACCCCAAATTTGACTGATTCGTCGACATCCTTGTTGCAAAGAATCTTCTGTACGGAAGACAGCAGCATCTTCTTGCATAATACGCTGCATTTTTTCACGCAATACAGCTGTTGGCGTTGTTCCTTGAGCAAAGCGTAATCGATCAAAACGTGCGATAATTTCATCAGCAGCATCCTCATTAAGAGGTGGAATTTCCGCATCTCGATCAATCACTTCACCAGCACGAATTGCAGCGGCACGACCAAACACGACAAGGTCAATCAATGAATTTGATCCCAAACGATTAGCGCCATGAACAGATGCACATCCAGCCTCTCCCACCGCCATCAAACCTGGTTGAACACGATCAGGTGCATCGGCTGTTGGATTGAGAACTTCTCCATAGTAATTGGTAGGAATACCACCCATATTATAATGCACTGTTGGTAAGATAGGGATTGGTTCTTTTGTCACATCAACCCCTGCAAAAATCCGTGCTGATTCAGAAATTCCTGGTAAACGTTCATGCAAGATAGCAGGATCAATATGATTGAGAACCAAATGAATATGATCCTTTCTTGGACCAACGCCGCGCCCTTCACGAATTTCAAGGGTTATACAGCGTGAAACCAAATCCCGTGAAGCCAAATCTTTAAAGGAAGGTGCATAACGTTCCATAAAACGTTCACCTTCAGAATTGATCAAATAGCCTCCCTCACCGCGCGCTCCTTCTGTAATTAAGCACCCAGAACCATAAATCCCTGTAGGATGGAATTGTACAAATTCCATATCTTGAAGTGGTAATCCCGCACGAGCGATCATCCCTCCACCATCACCCGTACAGGTATGCGCCGATGTTGCCGAAAAATAAGCACGTCCATAGCCACCGGTTGCAAGAACAACCATTTTAGCAGAAAAACGGTGTATTGTACCATCATCAAGGTTCCACGCCACAACCCCTGTACACACACCATCGGTCATGATGAGATCAAGTGCAAAATATTCAATAAAGAACTGTGCATTATGTTTTAAGCTTTGTCCATAAAGCGTATGCAAAATGGCATGCCCCGTGCGATCAGCCGCGGCACAAGTCCTCTGCACAGGTGGACCTTCACCAAACTGTGTTGTATGACCGCCAAAAGGACGTTGATAAATTTTACCTTCTTGCGTCCGTGAAAAAGGAACCCCATAATGTTCTAATTCATAGACAGCAGCGGGGGCATTACGCACCAAATATTCCATTGCATCAGTATCACCCAACCAATCAGACCCTTTCACGGTATCGTATAAATGCCACTGCCAATTATCGGGCCCCATATTGGAAAGCGAGGCCGCAATACCACCTTGCGCAGCAACCGTATGCGACCGTGTGGGAAAAACTTTTGTGATACAAGCCGTTTTTAATCCCTGTTCTGCCATCCCAAGAGTTGCCCGCAAACCAGCCCCACCTGCACCAACAACTACGACATCGAATTGATGATCTACAGTGCAATAAGGGGCATTACCTGCTCTAGCACCCAGAGATGATCCTGTATTCGCCATATTATTTAACCCCCTAATGCAATTTTCAAAAGAGCAAAAATGATGACCCCACCCAAAACAAAACAAAACAAAATATTTAATGCTAAAAAGAATAGCCGAAAACCTTCACGTGGAATATAATCTTCAATAACCTCCTGCATTCCAAGCTTCATATGATAAAGAAATGAAACAGTAAGCAAACCCATTAAAATAACCACGACAGGATGCGCAAGCCGTGCTCGCACAATGTTATAGTCCTCTCCAACCAGTGAGAGAATAAGAACAATAAAAAAGATCAAAAGCGGTAGATTTATAAAACCCGTCAAACGCTGTAACCAAAAATGCTCCGTTCCATCATGTGCACTTCCACGTCCGCGTGCTTTAGCAAGTTCCGTTCGAAAATCTTTTTTCATAGCTCTCTCCACCCCCTGCTACACAATGCAAAACCCAACAATCCAAATCACAAGAGTAACAATAAGAGAAATAAACACTGTTGCCCAAGCAGTTACCGTTGCCTTTTTCTTATCTAAAAGGCAAGGTTTCAGATCCCAAACAATATGACGAATACCACCAACCATGTGATGAATCCCAGCAAGGGTATAAAGAAACAGGATGCAAAGCCCAGGTAAAGAACTATAGATCCCATGAACTATTTTAAATGCCTCAGCTCCACAAGCAACGGCCATCAACCAAAGAGCAAGAAAGACTATTCCAAAATAAAGAGCCATACCGGTAATACGATGTGCAATTGACATAGCCATCGTGATGGTCCAACGATAAATGCTTATATGAGGAGAACGAGGGCGCTCTTTTATCCTAATTGTCTCTGCCATAAAATATCCTGACCTGGTTTTTACTGCTATTGCATCACACGCGATAAGATTCGCACAAAATGACCGAATACATTATCATTTCATTTTTTGGGCATTTCAAGATGCCAACATTACAGGTCGGTTGTCTCAAATAACGGATTAAAGGTCACGCATAAAAAAACCGATTGTTTTACAAACATGTAGCCGTAAAACGGGCTTTAATTTAATACAATTTTATCCTCACGTCAAAGGGCTAACATCATTTCTCAAAATAAAACAGGCATTCTTTTAAGTATACTAATGCCCATTTTAAATATCAACAATCTCTCTAAGAAGACTTGAACTTCAATCCTCATTGAAGAGAAATAAAACACAGGAGCTTTGAGAGGCTTAATACTTTTATGCACCCTCAAAGCCACTTCTTTAACCAAACACACAACTCACGCAACATATAAACGCGCAATACAAAACCACTTTTGCATAAATTCTAGCTAAAAGCAGTCATTGTTCAGCGGTTTACGTTTCTGCCTCTTCGCTCACAGCAGCTGCTTTTGCCATATCAGCAATCTTTTCACCTTTTTTGCGGTAATCTCTCTTTTCAGCAATACGTGCAGCTTTACCTCTTAAACCACGAAGATAATAAAGTTTTGCACGACGCACTTTACCTCGGCGCACCAGTTCAACACCCTCAATGAGGGGAGAATAAACTGGAAAGACCCGCTCAACGCCTTCACCATAAGAAATCTTGCGCACTGTAAAGGTTTCATTCAACCCGCCACCTGAACGTGCAATACAAATTCCTTCATAAGCTTGAACACGCGTACGTGTTCCTTCAGTCACGCGCACCATAACACGGACTGTATCCCCAGGTTGAAAAGCTGGTAGTTGGCGTTTTGCTTCAATTTTTGCACATTGTTCAGCTTCGAGCTGTGCAATAATATTCATTTCTTTTATCCTTCATGTTCTTTATCGAACAGTCAGAGCGCTCAACTCTCGCCGAAAAAAGCTTTCTCATAAAAAGACAAAGGCATTCTTTAGGCTATGCATGACACAGGAGCGAATACACCATTCCTTTATTTTAATTTTGGAACTACAGAAAAACCTTATATAAAAAATTCTCTTAAAAGAGAGCCATGCAATACACCACCTTACAATATGAATCAAGTTTTCTGACTATTTTTCTTATAACGCGCATAAAGATCAGGACGGCGTTGACGTGTTAATAGCTCAGCTTGTTGTTGGCGCCAATCAGCAATAGCTTTGTGATGTCCTGATGTTAACACTGGCGGAATAGTGCGTCCTTCAAAAAGAGCAGGGCGCGTGTACTGAGGATGTTCCAGCAAACCATTCTCAAAACTTTCACATTTTGCAGAAGCCTCATTACCCATCACACCAGGGAGAAGACGTATAATAGCATCCAAAAGAACCAGTGCCGCTGTTTCACCCCCTGAAAGAATATAATCTCCAATAGACACTTCTTCCAATTTCCGCGCTTCTATAACCCGTTCATCGACACCTTCAAAACGTCCACAAACCAATGTCACGCCCTCCTCACACGCCAAAGAGCGGGCATAAGTTTGGTCAAAAGGGCGCCCACGAGGACTCATTAACAACCTTGGCGAATCATTTGGACAACTATCCAATGCAGCCGCTAACACATCTGCCCGCATTACCATACCGGCTCCACCACCAGCTGGTGTATCGTCAACACTATGGTGTTTATCCAAAGCAAAATCTCTAATCTGCACTGTCTCCAGTGACCATATACCTCGTGCTAACGCTTGTCCTGCTAAGGAATAACCCAAAAATCCGGGAAACATTTCAGGATAAAGTGTTAAAATGCGCGCTTGAAACTTCATTTTTTTATTCTTTCATCTCTAGCTTGTCATGCTAAGACGTACAAAACCAACAACTATCTTCCATCAAAGCCGTGGTGTTTATTCAAAGCAAAAATACCCATTTACTCTATGTCCCAATACCCACACCTCCTGCTTTTGACGTGTCCTGCTAAGAAACAACCAAAAATCTAGCGAACATTTTAGGGTAAAATATTCACACCGATGATGAGAGCATATTTTTACATGCCTTCATTTTTTCTTTGGTGTCTTCATATTCATTTTTGAGTTCAAGGTGATTTATTTTTTCTCACATATCACTTAAACCAGCAGCCACTGGATCAATAACCAAAAAACCAGCCGCAAGGCAAATTTCTAGTACGGCGGCCTTACTGAAGGGAATAAACACAGTTTTACCCGTATTCAAACGCATTTCAAGCAAATCACCAGCACCAAAATTAAAAAAACCACTCACCTCGCCCAACACTTGACCAACACCATCTTGAACACGAAGCCCAATTAAATCGACTTGATAAAATTCATCCTCCATCAAATCATCCAGCAATTGATCTCGGCGAACATAAAGGCGAAACCCTTTTAAAACTTCGGCAGTATTGCGATCTTCAATTCCTTTAAAATGCACAATTGCATTATTTTTTTGCATGCGCAGCGTTACAATTTCATAACAGCGCCCCATATCATCATAAAGAGTACCATAAGTCTTTAAATGCTGTGGTTGAGCACTTAAGATTTTAACCAAAACGTCTCCTTTTATACCATGGGCGGGACCAATAATGGCAAGACAGACTTTATTTTTAAGCTTTTTTTTATTATAATCCATGTAAAAACATTATCTCTCACATAACGAATCTTTCACGTGTAATTTTCTGTTCAATCTTGTTGCCATATGAGACAATCTTCCTCAAAGACCTTTCTTGGTAACAACAGCAAATTAATAAACAAATCAATATAAGGAGAAGTCTTATGGCAAATGTTATGCTATTTTACAAAGATATCACCCCAATCAACAAAATTTCTCATAAAAACCTTAAATTTGCTCCTCCAAGTGATATGTCTTTTGCCAAAGACACCCACTGGGTCCCTTTAGCAAGTAGTGAATATTTTCAAGCAGCATTAGACTATCCCATTTTATTCATGTCTGCAGAAGATGAACAAAAGAAACGGCATTATACATCCGCTGCTCTTGTTGGCCTTTCTAATGATGAAAATGACTATATAGATTCTAATAAAAGTTGGAAAACAAATACTTATGTTCCAGCTTTTGTCCGCCGTTATCCTTTTGTTCTTGCTCAACTGAGCAATGAAAAAGAGCTTTCCGTTTGCTTTGATCAAAAATCAGGTATGTTTAATGAAGTTGCCGGCACGGAACTTTTTAATTCTGATGGTTCTATTTCTCCTTTTATGGAAGAACGCATTCGTTTCCTTGAAAGCTTTAAAATCGCTATGGAAAAAACTGCTGAATTTATTGATGCTCTCGTGGAGATGGATCTTCTCAGTCAAAAATCCATCAATGTGAAGAACGACAAAGGTCTTTCAGCGCAACTAGAGCATTTTTGGATTGTTGATGAAGAAAAACTAAATAAACTCTCCGCAAGCCAACTTGCCAAACTCCATAAGAATGGCTTTTTAGGATTGATCTTTGCACATCTTATGTCAACAAATAATCTTTTAAAAATACTCTCTCTCAAAGGGGAAAAACAGCTTGCCAATAGTGAAGAACAGTCACAAAATGAGGAGAGCAAAGAACCTATCAAGAAAGAGACACTTAATTAAGAAATGCCCCTAAAAGATGACACGAGAAAAGACGAAAATATTCCTCTCATTCCAGCAGATCATGCTGTTTTGACCGCAAGAAAGAATTGGCTAGACTATCTACTTGAGACGCGTCGCATGGCTGTAAAAACAGTAGGAGCCTATGAACGTGATACACGACAATTTTTGTCTTTTCTCTGTCAACATTTAGGACATAAACCAACCTTCAATGATCTTGCCAATTTACGTGTCATTGATTTGCGATCTTATTTAGCTTACCGACGCGCGGGCAAGATAAGTGCGCGTTCTTTAAGCCGAGGAATGGCGGGTTTACGTTCTTTTTTTAACTACTTATCCCGTGAGGAAATTATCAACATTCCTGCTGCGAAGCTTGTCCGTACGCCCAAGCACCCAAAATCCTTACCCAAACCTTTAGCGATAAAATCAGCATTGCATTTAGTAAAACAAGAAAATCAACAAGAAAATGAACCATGGATTACTGCTCGTAATACTGCTGTTTTTGTGCTCCTCTATGGCTGTGGAATGCGAATATCCGAAGCTTTAAGCCTTACTCCTGAACAATTTTCTGATCCCCAAAAAACAAGCTTATTTGTGACCGGCAAAGGAGGGAAAACGCGTCTTGTTCCTCTCATTAAAGTTGTTCATGAAGCCGTACAAAATTATCTTAAATGCTGCCCATACCCTTTAGTGGATAACAAACCAATGTTCCGAGGTGCAAGGGGTGGTCCTCTGCAAGCGGCCATCATTCAACGCGCTATGCGAAACTTACGAGCACAGCTTGGTTTACCAGAAACGGCCACCCCTCATACATTGCGCCATTCCTTTGCCACGCATCTTTTATCAAGGGGGGGAGATTTACGTACGATTCAAGAACTTCTTGGCCATGCCTGTCTTTCTACCACACAAGCCTATACCCATGTTGATACAGACCACTTATTGGAAATTTATCAAAAAGCGCATCCACGCTCTTGAAATATTTATACCAAAAGAGAAAATGCAACCGATACAATCTCAAACACCAAAGCACGAATACAATTTATGCATTCTGTCCATAAAACTTAAGACAAAATCGTCCGATATATCTCCGCACTCTTCATAGTTGAAAAAACGATACTCTATATCGCAAAACTCTTGGACAAAAAGGAAGCATTAAACAGATGCAACTTCAAGCGCTAAAGCATGAACACAAGTTGCAAGCTCTTTTTGTAACACTTGATAAATCGCTCGATGGATTTCCACACGCGTCATACCAGCAAAAGAAGAAGAGAGAATTTTTACCCGAAAATGCGTTTCTCCTTTACCATCAAAAGCATGCTCATCATGAGGATGCCCTGCATGCAGATGACTCTCATTAATCACCTCAAGTTTTTGTGGATGAAAAGCATCCTGAAGTTTCATCGTAATCGTTGTTTGAACTGCTGTAGCCATTTTTTATTCCTTTACAAATGAATGATACAAAACATTTTTTCATTAGCAAACGAATGTGAAAATAATTTTTTCAAGAGTCAATTCTTGTCAAATCAATCGATTTTGCATAAATCAAAGATATGACAATAACATCTAAATTATTCGACTCAATTCGAATCAGCTCAAATAAAAAACAAAAAGCTGAATCAGAAACACAACAGTGCCAATGGGAAGGATGTGAAAAATCGGCATCCCATAAGGCACCAGCGGGCCGAAATCACGAAGGGCAGTATCTTCATTTTTGCATTGAGCATGTGCGTGCCTATAATAAAAATTTTAATTATTTTTCTGGTCTTAGTGATAAAGATATTGCCAAGTTCCAAAAAGATGCTCTCACGGGACATCGCCCAACGTGGCCTACTGATTTTAGTAATGGAACATCGAAAAAAACAGCTGCTAATTATGCGCAAATTCGCTCTGGTACAGCAGCCTATCAAAATCGTATGCGTGATCCATTCACGCTGTTTACTGGGCGTCATTCAACCAATAATCCTTCACGAAGGTTAAAGCCTTTAGAAGCCAAAGCTTTTGATACATTAGGGTTAGCAGCAAACGCTACAGCTGAAGATATTAAAGCAAAATATAAAGAGCTGGTAAAAAAACACCACCCTGATTCTAATGGTGGCAACCGTTCTTCAGAAGAACGCTTTCGCGATGTTCTGCACGCCTATAATTTGCTCAAAAAATCTGGGTTATGCTAAGGAAACGTAGATTCAAAGAACTTTTCTTGGCCCTCACTATGATAAGCAGACCCAAAAAACACCATCCTATCCCTAATGATGACAAATATTCTTTGAGAACAATCGCTTTCGCGATATGTTGCGTGCATCTATAATTTGCTCAAAAAATCTGCTTTATTCTAAAGAAAATCGCACTTATCAAATTTACTCTCATGCCAATGATCTTTGCTTTGGCAAAATATTATAAAACACGAAGAGTTTCTTTTCTATCCACGACTTTTACCATAGGGCATTGCATAAGTGCTTTAAGTCCTGTATCATTTTTTAACAAACGAAAATAGCGTTCTTTTCCTTCCAGAAAAACAATGACAAAAACAAAGCTTATAGTTGAAAATGTGCCCGATACTACACTCTGTGCTCATGATCTATTTCACATTGATACGGATATGAAAGTTCCAGCCTTTAGCACGAAAAACTCCCATGTTCCTGATGTTGATCCCGATTATCTTTTTGACCAGCAAACCACTTTAGCAATTTTAGCAGGTTTTGCATTTAACCGGCGTGTCATGATTTCTGGTTATCACGGTACAGGGAAATCAACACATATTGAACAAGTTGCGGCACGTCTTAATTGGCCTTGTATCCGCATTAATCTCGACAGTCATGTAAGCCGTATTGATTTAGTGGGAAAAGATGCCATTGTTTTAAAAGATGGCTTACAAATCACTGAATTTAAAGAAGGCATTTTGCCGTGGGCCTATCAAAACAATATTGCCCTTGTTTTTGATGAATATGATGCGGGGCGTCCTGATGTTATGTTTGTCATCCAACGCGTCCTTGAAGCTTCAGGACGGCTCAGCTTACTTGATCAAAGCCGTGTCATCACGCCTCATCCAGCATTCCGCCTTTTTGCTACTGCCAATACCATTGGTCTTGGTGATACAACAGGGCTCTATCATGGCACACAACAAATCAATCAAGCGCAAATGGATCGTTGGTCTATTGTAACGATACTCAATTATTTACCCCATGATAAAGAAGTTGATATTGTTTGTTCCAAGGTAAAATCTTTTCAAACAACAGAGGGGAAAAAGACAATTTCACAAATGGTTCATGTTGCTGATATGGTACGTAAGTCCTTTATCAACGGAGATCTTTCTACCGTTATGAGCCCGCGCACCGTCATTACATGGGCAGAAAATACAACCATTTTTCAAAATGCTGGTTTTGCCTTTCGTCTTACTTTTCTCAATAAATGTGATGAGCTTGAACGTGCTATGGTTGCAGAATTTTATCAACGTGCCTTTGGAGAAGAGCTTCCTGAATCTCTTATTCATGGTGTTTTGCCTTAAGGAATGTGTCAATCATGGCTACCAATACTGGTGACCACAAAAACCTAATAAATGACTCTTCCCACAGCACTCTTGATGCTGAAGCTTTCAAAACAGCACTTTCCACTTGTATTCGTGCCATTGCAGGTACGCCTAACCTTGAAGTTTCCTTTAGTCATGACCGCCCATCTTTAAGTGAGAAATACGCCCGTTTACCGGAACTACCACAACATGCAACAAATAAAGATATAACAATCAGCCGTGGACTAGGCGATTCCATGGCTCTACGCACAGCATGGCATGATAAGCACATTCACAGACAATTTTCTCCCTTAGAAACAGAAGCACGAGCCATCTTTGATGCTCTCGAGCAAACACGTGTTGAAGCAATCGGTACTTTAAGTATGGAAGGAATTGCGCAAAATCTTGATGGAATGCTTGCCGATAAATATCAAAGAGCCCATTATCAGAGAATTAGTAGCCAAAGTGAAGCCCCCATTCAAGAAGCAATTGCGCTTTTATTGCGCGAAAAAATCACAAAACGCCCTCCCCCCAAAGAAGCAGGAGCTGTATTAGAGTTATGGCGTCAAGAAATCGAACAAAAAGCTGCGACACAACTCAATGAATTAATCCATCATATTCACGATCAATATGCATTTGCGCGAATTGTTCGTCAAATGCTTGTGGCATTAAAAATGGCAGGGCAATTCGAAGAAACATCGAGCAGCGTAGACAATAAAAAATCAACAAACGCCTGTGAACCTCAAAATAAAGCAGAAAAAGAAAGCAAAAAACCAAAATACACTAAAAGTGAAGAACAAGCAGCTACTGACCACGAAAATGATGTGCAAGACAAAGGAAGAACTAAAGCAACTAAGTCCAATGACAATCATAAAGATGCAGAAGAACAGGACAGAAGTTCTAGGCAAAAAGAATCGAGTCATTCTACACGTCTTTTCACGGTTTCAGAGCAAATGGAACGGCTTGCTGATTATAAAGTTTTCACCCGTCGTTTTGATGAAATATTGGAAGCGACGGATTTTTGTTCTGAAAGCGAATTGGATCAGTTGCGCCGTTATCTTGATAAGCAAATCAATCATCTGCAAAATATTGTTGGGCGCTTAGCAAATCGCCTACAACGCCGCCTTATGGCACAACAAAATCGTAATTGGACCTTTGACCTTGAGGAAGGATATCTTGATACAGCACGACTTTCACGCCTTATCATTGATCCTATGCAACCACTTTCTTTCAAAATGGAGAGCAATACCCAATTTCGCGATACCGTTGTTTCACTGCTCATTGACAATTCTGGTTCAATGCGAGGACGACCAATTACAGTTGCAGCAAGTTGTGCGGACATTTTGGCACAAACTCTTGAACGTTGTGATGTAAAAGTTGAAATTTTAGGTTTTACCACCAAAACTTGGAAAGGAGGACAATCACGCGAACAGTGGCTGAGCCAAAACAAACCCAATCATCCTGGTCGCCTTAATGATTTATGCCACATTATCTATAAAAGTGCTGACACCCCATGGCGTCGTGCACGACGCAATTTAGGTCTCATGATGCAAGAAGGCTTACTGAAAGAAAACATCGATGGTGAAGCATTGATTTGGGCACATCAGCGCCTTTTATCACGGTATGAACAACGTCGCATTCTCATGGTTATTTCTGATGGAGCTCCTGTTGATGATTCGACACTATCGGTTAACTCCAGCAATTATTTGGAAAAGCATTTACGCGCGGTGATTCAAGAAATCCAAACGCATTCTCCTATAGAGCTCATTGCTATTGGCATTGGTCATGATGTCACACGCTATTATCAACATGCTGTAACAATTATGAATGCCGATGAGCTTGCCAATGCCATAACAAAACAACTAGAAGCCCTCTTTAGTGAGAAAAAACCTCATTCTCTTAAGAAACGCTAAAAACAAGCCTCGTTCTCTTTATAAAAAGTTGTTACACACCAATTCTAATTGTGACAGACAAAAAACAGTTTTTATTGCTTCACCATAAATAGATTTGAAATAAGAGAATCTTACGATATTCATAACTCACATTCAGGATAAATAAATTATTATAAATCAATATGTTATACAAATAGATAATCACCTTTGAAGAAACTGTATTATCTAGGATGCATATACCTCTAAATTCTTAGAGACTACTATTTCCTAAGCTAAAACAATCTGTTAAGTTATGCTGAAAAATATTTATCCTAAAAATGGTTCTAAAATGCCACTTTTAAGAGAACAGAGAAGGCAGTCTTTTGACTTTTAACACAAGAAGAAGATAAAGACCATTATTTGCTACCAACAAAAGATGACTCATCTTTTTATATGGCTGTGATAAAAAGGAATTTTCACAGTACTAAGAATTGTTCCATAAGGAATTAACATAAACAAACTCATAATAATTTTTATAAAAAAATCTCCACAAGCAAGTGAAAACCAAACGGGAATGCCAACACTTCCCCAAAGAGTGCTCTCCACAATTGAACTATCAGCATAACCTGTCATCTGATCGATAAAGGCAAAAAAGCTAGAAAAAGCAAGAGCAAAAAACACCACTGTGTCCAAAGCCGAACCCACCAATGCTGCTGCTAAAGGTGCTTTCCACCATGCTTTACGCCGCAAAGGCGTAAAAACAACAATATCAAGAAGTTGCCCAAATAAAAATGCTAAACTTGAGGCAATTGCAAGTCGCGGAGTAGCCAAAATCCAAGAAACAAAAACACCAGCGAAAAAACCAGCATAAACCACACGCCGCGCAGCAGCCGGACCATAAAAACGATTGGTCAAATCATTAATCAAAAAGGCAAAAGGATATGTAAAAGCACCATAAGTCAGCAGTTCATTTAGACCAAACCAATAAACAGGATACTGTACTAAAATATTAGAAGCTGTCACAGCAACACACATAGCAAAAATCGAAAAGGCAATATACCTTCTCTCTTGCCGTGCTAATAAAAAATCGCGTGCTAAAAACATTTTTTTAACCCGAGGTATGAAACCAATCAAATACAACGATCAAAAACTAAAAAAATACCCCTATAGAACGAAAAAATAACCAAGCTGTGTCATAAACAAAGCTCATTACGCTGCTTGTTCAGCTTTTTTCTTAACGATTTGGCGTTTCAACAAACGCGCCCGTTGTGACAACTCTTTATCATCAGCTTTAAGCAAAAATCCATCCAAGCCACCACGATGCTCCACAGAACGCAAAGCACTTGCCGAAATACGCAAACGGTAATTTTGCTGTAACACTTCCGAAATCAATGTCACATTGCAAAGATTTGGTAAAAAACGACGACGAGTCTTGTTGTTCGCGTGGCTAACATTATTGCCATAAAGAACTGTTTTTCCTGTCAATTCGCAAGAACGAGACATAAACTTCACCTTTAAACTCTGAGAAACTCTTAAAATCCCAATATCCACAAAATAGAATGGACGCAAAAAGCGCACACCACCCCCTTCAATGAATTATTGGGAAGTTGTGCTTTAATAGGGTGTCGATACCAAAAGGTCAAGTCTTTTATAAAGCCTTTTTTCCTCTCTTCTCAACTCATTCTACCATCTTTTTCCGTATTAAAGACGTATATAGCATTTTTTTTTAACACGCACCATGCTAAAAGAATAGCCATTATTCTAAGAGGAAGCATTCATCATGAACAAAACAGACTCTTCCATGACAGAGCTTCAACAAAAACATATCCGTTTTTCTTCATTTTTGTTCGGCATGTTATGTGTATGTTTTTTTCTTCTCTTTAGTGCATTAGGCGTATGGCAAATACAACGATTAAACTGGAAAACGAATCTTATTGCCAGTGCCAATCAACGTGTCCATTTACCTCCCATAAAAGCACCATCACAAAATCAATGGTCCCATATCACTTTTGAGAAAGATGAGTATCAGCCTGTCGTTATTACAGGGCAATTTTTGACAGATAAAAATATTTTTGTCATTGCTATTGCTCAAGATACTACAGGCTATTGGGTTTTGACTCCTTTACAAACAGCGGATAATAGCCTGACCTTTATCAATCGTGGTTTTATTCCCATGGATGCCCGCCATGACTTTCAAAACTCAGAACAATCACAAACGAATGCCCCTCCTCATCAGAATTCTGTCACACAGACAAAACAAACCACAATTATAGGTTTATTACGTATGAGTGAAAGAAATGGTTTTTTTCCACGAAAAAATAATCCTGACAAGAATTTGTGGTATACGCGCGAACTTCCCGCTATGGCAGAGAAACTTGGTTTGTCTACTGTTGCACCTTATTTCATTGATGCTGGGGAAAAAACAGCCATGCAAGGAGCACTCCCCATTGCTGGTCTCACAGTTGTGCAATTTAGCAACAATCATCTTGTCTACGCTATTACATGGTTTACCTTAGCCGCTGGTGTTTTAGGTGGCTCTCTTTTTCTGCTACGGCAAAAAAGCCATAAAAATACTCCATAAGACATAGCTGTTAAACAGCCTTTCGTTAAGAAGCACAAGTTCCACAACAGAGCATACCTCCCTCTGTTGTGGCGAGAACTTTAAGAGCAAAAATTACCTCTCGAAAGAACATGCAGCAAACATATAAACACTTCCCTTATACATGCTCTCTTGATGACGGCAGAAAGAAGAGAAGAACAAGCAACCACCGCTCTCCTTACAACGAAAACTCTGCTCAAATACCATTATAAATAAATTTATAGAGACTTATAAGAATAGCTCCGTGCAATTAGATCAATATTGCCACGATAAATACCAAGATCATTAAGTTCATATGTTGAAAGACGACTCAATGCCTTTACTGTCCGCCGATAACGGCGCCAATTACTGTAGGAACGCAGAATACTCATATCTTTTACTCCAACCTAATGCTACCTTTTCAAGACATAAGAATAGAGCAAATTACAAAAAAGAGTTGTGTTATAACTTCATAACAGATATGCATCTAAAACATGCTAAGACTATCTTTTTTAAAAAAGATACTCTATCAGCAATCATTAATGACGAAAATGCCGCACACTTATCCTCACTAATGCGCATCAGAAGCCACAATCACCTCTTCATCACGCATGGACCCCCTTGGTTGAATAACTGCCGCAACCCCTGCGCTAGCAGCTGCTCATAACCACATACGCCAACACAATAAGCTATTTGAAATGCTGATCTTATTCAAAAAAGTTACAAAAACCATTAATGGCGGAAATGTCGTACACCTGTAAAAACCATTGCTAAACCATGCGCATCAGCAGCGGCAATCACCTCTTCATCACGCATGGACCCCCCTGGTTGAATAACTGCCGCAACCCCTGCGCTAGCAGCTGCCAATAAACCGTCTGCAAAAGGAAAAAAGGCATCCGATGCAACCACAGCCCCTTTCGTGGGAGATTGTGTTAAACCTGCTCTCTTTGCACTTTCTTCAGCTTTACGCGCAGCAATTTGAGCCGAATCAATACGACTCATTTGTCCCGCGCCAATTCCAACAGTTGCACTATCTTTTGCATAAACAATAGCATTTGATTTAACATGTTTAGCTACCCGAAAAGCAAATTGAAGATCACGCATTTCATCTTGGGTTGGCGCACGCTTTGTCACCACTTGCAGTTTAAGATCATCCACCACCATATTATCACGCGATTGCACTAAAATCCCACCCGCAAGCGTTTTGGCAACAAGCCCTCCACACCGTGGATCAGGAACACCACCTGTTATGAGCAAACGAAGATTTTTTTTGCTTGCAATAATTTCACGCGCTGCCATCGTTGCATCAGGGGCAATAATCACTTCCGTGAAAATTTTAATAATTTCTGCTGCACATTCTTCATCAAGAGTTTGATTTAATGCCACAATTCCACCAAACGCCGAAACACTATCACACTCTAGAGCTTTCAAATAAGCTTCTTTCAAGCTCTGCCCTTCAGCAACACCACAAGGGTTGGCATGTTTAATAAGTGCAACAGCAGCAGTCCTTTGGGGATCAAATTCTGCCACCAGTTCAAATGCCGCATCTGTGTCATTCATATTGTTATAAGAGAGTGCTTTGCCTTGTAAAAGTTCAGCGGTTGCAACACCAAAACGTTTTTCACTATTGCGGTAAAATGCTGCTTGTTGATGCGGATTTTCTCCATAACGCATAACCGTTTCAAGATGGCCAGAAAAGCTCTGCCAAGATGGTGTTTCAATTTTTAAATCCTCTGCAAACCAAGCTGCTATCGCTGCATCATAAGCAGCCGTATGCGCATAGGCGCGCATTGCTAGCTGCCGTCGCAGAGCCAAACTTAAGCACCCATTATGCTTCTCTAATTCAGCAAGAACGGTATCATAATCGCGCACCGTTGTGATAACACCAGTATAAGCATGATTCTTTGCCGCAGCGCGAATCATTGCTGGTCCACCAATATCAATATTTTCAAGAATTATTTGTCTATTAGCGCCTGATTGAACAGTCTCTTCAAAAGGATAAAGATTTACCACTAAAAGATCAATTCCATAGATGCCATGCTGCTCCATAGCATTCTTATGGCTAGGATCTTCTCTTACTCCTAAGAGAGCACCGTGAATCAAAGGATGGAGTGTTTTGACACGGCCATCCATGATTTCTGGAAATCCTGTAACTTCAGCAACATCTTTTACTGGTAAACCAGCAGCCATTAAGGCTTTGGCAGTTCCTCCTGTTGAAATTAATTCAACACCATAAGCGCGAAGTGCTTGGGCAAAAGCAATCACGCCGGTTTTATCAGATACAGAAAGAAGAACACGACGAACCTGATGAAGATCAGGTATGGGAAAATTTTTTGCAACAACACCCATAACAGGAATCCTAAAAGTGAAACGGTCAAAATTCAAGTAAAATAAGCTTATAGGTTCATAACACAAACCTTTATTAAAATACACCGAAAGGATAAAGCTTCTCTCTTAATTTAACACAGAAAGAATAACTCTCTGCTTATCAGTCATTTTAAAAAGAAAGCATTGTTATCATGAACAGCGAAGAAAACGCCAACGAACTTTTTCTTGAATTGCGGGGCGAAAATACAAAACAATCTGTTGTGTACGTTGCGGTCCTGTTACTTCAGCAAAATCAATCGAATCTTCAAGGCAAATATCTGCATCAGGTGATATAAAGTACCACACTTGTCCGTTTTGCACGGCTAAACGCACACGCTTACCATCATAATTGACTTCCACTTTTGGGTGAAGATGAAATCGGACAGCAACATTATTCTGGTCATTTTGAACAACCTTATGCTTTTTTAAAAGCTGCTTATTAGGCGTAAAAAAGCGATCAAAACCTTCGATCATATCGCCATTTGTCGCTAAGATAAGACCACGCTCATGAACAAGATTAAAAGGTCGCACATAACCATCATGGCTAGCAATAAAACCGGTCTTTTCTGAATCCTCTATACGACTCACTTTAACATCCGTTGGTCCCTCAAGCAAAAATGAAGCACCCGTTCTTTTTTCATGAAAAATACCCACGCAACAATCATTAACGGTCGCTGTTGAATGTGCTGCAGTAACACGCCCTAAATGTCGATATTCCTTGCGCCCATAAGGATTAACGCCCGTATTAATAATAAAGCGACTCCCCTGTGAGGACATTTCAAAAGACAAACACCCCGAAGCAGCGTACTGAGCAGCAGAACGTGGTGGAAACTTTCCTGTATCAGCAAGCACTGTTGTTTTATTGGCTTGTAAACGCTGAAACCCTGAATAACGCGCATAACTAAAAGGATGCCCTGCTGTCTCATCAAGTTCTAAAAGTGCCGATAATCGTTCCGATACAAGAGGACCCACCCCATTAAAATGCGCTAATGTTTGATCTTCATGGATAAAAAACCGTAAAGCCGGCAACATACGCTCCACAGAATCAATCAAAATACGTGGTGCTGTTTCATTGCTGCGCATAAAAAGATGACGTAGCGACAATAAATCTGCTAACAAATGAAGCAAAATGATAGGGCTACGGGAAATATGTCCACCATCAATCAAGATCTGTTGTGAAAGCTCCTCAATAAGGAGGACTTGCACCTTTTTTTTCATGGCCGCCGAAACCGGCAACGCTAAAGAGGAAAATGTTAAAGCAACTGCTGCCTGTAAACGTTGATCATTATTTTCCATACTGGAAATGATGACACGCAAATAGCGAAATTGAAAACCAAGAGTACGCAGAAAGCGTTTTTCAAATCGCTCACTTGCCCCCTGTAAGAGCATTTTCGAATGACAAATCCACGAAATTAAACGCCGTGCCACCACTGGCGCGCTCCAGGCACACCCTTTTACTTTTTTTCCCCATTGCTCAAGCCAATCTTCTAAAAGCGCGCGCGCATGTGCTACTGCCAAATCGCTTTCAGCTGCTGCCATATGGCGCAACCAATGAAAATCATGAAGAGCCGCCTCCCATTCTGGTGTTGGGGGAACTAACGAAAAAGGGGACACAGCACCAGAATGAACAACATGACCCGCAAAAGCAAAACGACCATGATAAAATTCGTGTGCCATCACCGGATCAGCTAAATGCAAATCAACGGGATGCGCTAAAATCTGATGGGGACGAAATCCAGAAAAACGCCAACGAAACAGTGGTCCAATCCATAAACGCCGTATAAACTGCTGTGCTTCATAGACAACGTCCGATGCCTTTACCTGAGGACCTTTTAACGCAATTGCCACAATCCCATCTCCATTTGTACCGAATCGCGTACAATTTCAGCCATTTTAGTAAATGAACCGTTAATTAAGCCACTTTTCGCAAGCGTGCGGCAAAAAAACCATCCATTCCTAAAAAGCTGTTGTTATCACACCCCAAATTTTTATGACAAAAATCTGCCGGCGTTGTCCGCAACATGCCCTTAACAGAGAGCAAATGTGCCATAACGCCCATTTCCTCTACAAGGATAGGCTCTAAAACAACGTCACTACGTGTTGATACAATTTTTTTGATGAGATCTTCACCTTCTTCTTTTGCCAAAGAACAATTAGAGAAAACAATAAGCCCCCCTTTTTTTACCAAAGCAATTGCTGCGACAAGCAAATCATATTGTAACGCCGCCACTTTAACGATATCATCCATTGATTTTGTCCATAAAATATCCGGATGACGACGTATTGTTCCCGTAGAAGAACAAGGAGCATCAAGAAGCACAGCATCAAAAAGCTGTTCGGGGTGAAAATCTCTCACATCTCCCTGCCAAGTAGAAACTGAAAAATGAAGGCGCTGCATATTTTCCTTTAAACGCTTTATGCGGTTAGTAGAAAGTTCAATTGCTGTTACCTCGGCGCCTTGCAAAGCCAATTGGGCTGTTTTTCCCCCCGGACTTGCACAAAGATCAGCAACCTGTTTACCCTGAATATCCCTGAATAAACAAGCAGGCAATGCCGCAGCAAAATCCTGAACCCACCAAGCCCCCTCCTTATAACTTTCTAAATCAGCAATAGAACCATCCAAATGGCTCAACCGAACAGAACCATTGGGCAAAACAACACCTCCAAGCCGTTTAGCCCATCCCATACTATCAGATTTCACCGTCAAATCGAAAGGAGGCGGAGTACTTTGAATTGCCAAAATCTTTTCAGCTTTTTCTTTTCCATAAGCCGATACTAAAAGCTGGGAAAACCACGCTGGCACACCTTCAATGCTAGGAGGTTGGTGACGTAAAAACACAGCTTCACGTGCAACATTGCGCAAAAGAGCATTGACCATTCCTGAAAACCGATGCATACGAGGATCCAGTTTTGCCACACGCACTGCTAAATCAATAGCAGCATGATCAGGAATATCAAGATAGAGGATTTGCACCACACTAACATGCAAAAGATGCTGTAGTGCAAGTGCTTGTGAGGGCAAAGGACGCGCTAAAAAGCGCGATAAAACGGCCATAATTTGCCCTCGATGACGCAAAGCTGCTGCCAAAATAGCGCGACACAATGAACGATCTCGCTGTGAAAGCCCTAAATATTGTGGATGCCCATGTTCATTATCTGTCAAACCCGAAAGAGAGGTCTTTTTATCAATCACCGCCCCTAAAAGACGAACAGACACCCGCCGGACAGCTAATCCTGGAACATTTTTCTCGGACACACACCCCGCATTTTCGTGTTTCAAAATAACACCTTTATTCCTTTAAGAGACCAAATAATTAAGGCTTTTTTGAATCTTTATAATGAAGCCAAGAAGGGCGTTTTGTAACGCGCCGAGAAAGACTTTTTTCCTGATTGCCGAAGACATTGGTCCGTGCATCAGAATCAGAGTCTTTAAAGCCTCTGCCTTTTTCATACCAATTGGCTTCTTCACTCCATCCTCTACTTTTCGTTATTTCTCCCTTCATCTCTTCGGCTTGCCGATAAAGAGCAGCAATACGATTTGCCGTTGCTGGATGAGTAGAAAAAAGACTATCGGCCCCTTCACCACTCAAAGGATTGATAATAAACATATGTGCTGTTGCTGGGTTATGTTCTGCTTCCTCATTGTATACCGTCTGCCCACCGCCTGCAATTTTACGCAATGCTGAAGCCAACCACAAAGGATTACCGCATATTTCAGCTCCTCGCCTATCAGCAGCATATTCACGTGTACGACTAATCGCCATTTGTACCAGCATTGCCGCAAAAGGCGCCACAAACATCGCAATAAGCCCCCCAATTGCCCCAGCACCATGAGACCCCTCCGAAGAATGACGCTGCCCCCCCATAAAAAAAGCGAAATTACCAAGCATCGAGATTGCTCCAGCAATTGTTGCCGTCAAAGTCATCGTTAAAGTATCACGATGCTCAATATGGGCAAGCTCATGAGCCATCACTCCAGCAATCTCTTCTGTACTCAATTTGTTCAACAATCCAGTACTTGCTGCGACAGCCGCATTTTGAGGATTACGTCCCGTAGCAAAAGCATTTGGCTGCGCATTATCAATGATATAAACTTTTGGCTGAGGAAGAGAAGCTCTTCTGGCTAAATCGCTTACAATCTTATAATAAACGGGAGACGAATGCTGATCAACTTCACGCGCCCCATACATGCGCAAAACGATTTTATCCGAATTCCAATAAGAAAAAAAGTTTAAGCCACTTGCTATCAAAAGGGCAACGATCATGCCACTACCCCCTCCAACAAGATAACCAACTCCCATAAAAAGAGCGGTCATAAAGGCCAAAAGCATTGCTGTACGCATTATATTCATGACTCAAAAAACTCCATGATAAAATACAATTAATATTATATGATGGTGTTTTCTTTCTGCTTCTTCAATGGAATAGGTATAAAATGGATAAAAAAGATGACAAAATAAAGACAAAAAATACAACCATTAACGAACAACAATCCCTCTCTCCCGCAGCACAGCGGGCCCTAAAAGAAGCTGAAGAAAGACGTCAACATGAAAAAAATGAAAAAAAACCTTTAGAAAATGGTGGACGTGGTGGTAAAGACCCTTCACGATATGGAGATTGGGAAATTAAAGGCCGCGCCATTGATTTTTAAAAAATCTATCTTCATTTCTGAAAAGAAAGGCGGCTTTTGCCAAACAAAAGCCGATAATGTTCACTGTCCCTTTATCAAAATTCTTGATAGTTTTGATTTCCTTTCTACACCTCAACTGACAAAGATTCTTAACCCATACAGATTTGCAGACAATCTCGTTTTTTATCTAGTAAATTTCACTTGCTAATCATTAATCCACTTGGCTCTACGACCAAAACCTGCTTTGAATATGCACGACACACTCTAGAAATACCGAATGTATAAAGTCTTATGCCTTCTATCAAGATACCTCAAACAACACCGTTTTATGACATCATGGGATAAAGATAAATTATTGGAAAAAAGTAGCGTAGCAGAAAAAACTTATCACATAATGTGAGACAAAAAATGAAAACCATACCAGAACTTTTAAAAGATTATATTCGTAAAAAAACAAATACCCCCTTTAAAGAAAATCCGTTTTTGCCACTCAAAAACGGATAACTCTCACTTTTCTATAAAATCTTTTAAAGGCAAAGTTGCTTATTTTAAAAGAGCTGTACTTCTTATGCTTCTGAAGTAGACTCTGCTTCAGCCGCTGCAGCTTCTTCAGCAGCTTGCTTTGCAGCAGCTATGCGTTCTTGTGCCTTTTTCCCCGGTTCACCTTTTTTGGGATTATTACGGGTTGACCGTTTTTTCAAGCCAGCTGCATCCAAAAACCGTAATACGCGATCTGTTGGCTGCGCGCCTTGACCAAGCCAATATTGGATACGTTCTTCCTCAAGTTTCACACGCGGTCCATCTTTCGGCAACATTGGATCCCACGCACCAACACGTTCAATAAAACGTCCATCGCGCGGACTACGTACATCCGCAATAACGATATGATAGTAAGGACGTTTTTTTGAACCTCCACGGGACAAACGAATTTTTAATGCCATATTTTATCTCCTATTGTCAGCTCTGGCTTTCGTTTCAATTTATTTTCATTGTTTTTTCTCTTTGGCGATCACCTCGTGATGATGCACAACCTCTTTAATGACAAACTTTAAAAATCTTTCAGCAAAATCAGGATCAAGATGACTCTCTATAGCCAATTTCCGCAATCGTGCTATTTGACGTTGCTCACGCAGAGGGTCGACCGCAGGCAAATCATACTGAGCTTTTAAATGCCCCACAGTACTGGTACAACGAAACCGCTCTGCCAAAATGTGAATCAAAGCTGCATCAAAATTATCAATGGATGCTCGTAAACACGCTAATTCATCCAATATTTTTTCCTGCATCATACTTCCTTTCCTCTTTGCATCTTACTTTTTCTTGGGATGCTGAGGAAATTTTCCCCTCTCGGCAATGCCATTAGAAAGACTAGGAAATGTAAGCCCATGCCCTGGAAGACCAGGCAAGACCTTTCCTCCATTACCACTTTCAATCTGTTTTTGCAGTGTTGAAAGTTGCTTTGTATCAAATTCTGATAAATCAGGTAGAGTTGCGGAATCGCTACTCAAAGCTCCCATTCCACCAAGCCCCATCTTAGAACCAAGCCCGCTCAACATTTTTCCCATCAAACCGCCTTTATCTTTACCCCCTATAGCTTTGACCATATCAGCCATTTGACGATGCATTTTCAAAAGCTTATTAATATCAGCAGCGCTTGTTCCAGAACCTTTAGCAATTCGTTGTTTACGACTATGTTTTAACAGCTCCGGATTAGCGCGCTCTAAGGGGGTCATTGATGAAATAATAGCCAATTGACGATTAAACAAACGGTCATCAAGTCCCGCAGCAGCAATCTGATCTTTGACCTTACCCAAACCGGGCAACATTCCCATAATGCCTCCCATTCCCCCAAGCTTTTTCATTTTCTGCAATTGTTCTGCCAAATCATTAAGGTCAAATTTTCCAGCTTGCATTTTTTTTGCAAAAGCGGCTGCTTTTTCATGATCCATTGTCTCCGCAGCTTTTTCAACCAAAGAAACAATATCGCCCATTCCAAGAATACGATCGGCAATACGGCGAGGATGAAACTCTTCTAAAGCATCTATTTTTTCGCCAATTCCAATTGCTTTAATCGGCTTACCTGTCACAGCACGCATAGAAAGTGCTGCACCACCACGGCCATCACTATCCATACGTGTTAAGATAATTCCTGTAATTCCCACCCGCTCATCAAAAGATCGCGCAAGATGAACAGCATCTTGACCGGTTAAACTATCTGCCACCAGCATAATTTCATGGGGAAGAGAACAAGCTTTAATTTCAGCTAATTCAAGCATCAAAGCTTCATCAATATGATTACGACCAGCTGTATCAAGAATCAGCACATCATAACCGCCCAATTTGGCTGCTTGTACCGCACGCGTTGTAATATCGACGGGAGACTGTCCTGCAATAATAGGCAAACTTGGCAAATTCGCCTGTTCTCCCAATTGGCGGAGTTGTTCCTGTGCGGCAGGACGGCGTGTATCTAACGACGCTATAAGAACTTTTTTATTATTTTTGTCGGTTAAACGTTTTGCAAGCTTTGCTGTTGTTGTCGTTTTTCCGGAACCTTGCAAACCAATCATCATAATCACAACAGGTGCCGGTGCATTTAAGTCACTGAGAACGCCTTCATTTCCAAGGACATTCACCAATTCGTCATGAACAATTTTAACAACCATCTGTCCAGGTTTAATTGATTTAACAATTGCAGCCCCAACAGCTTTTTCACGAACCCGATCGGTAAAAGAACGCGCAACATCAAGTGCTACATCGGCTTCCAATAAAGCGCGCCGAATTTCGCGCAAAGCCGCCGCAACATCCTGATCAGACAAAGCACCACGCCCTGTCAAATGAGACAGTATGGAGCCAAGCCGTTCCTGTAAGGATTCAAACATTCTCTACCTCATTGCTGCATAACAAACCAACCAAAGCGGCATCCGAGAACGCATCGCGCCGTCGAATGTTGACCTCTGAGATCTCTTTATACCCTCATATTGGGGTCTCAGTCGGTGGCTCCAAGCTAATTCTGTCACTGAAAGCTTATTCTTTCAAACAATAAAACCTTAGCTTTGTCAAGATTTATCATACAATAGTTTTAAAAGACAGCAAAGCTTACACCTAATCTTTCTGAACTTCGACACGCACAAAACAACCTGTTTCCTGTTCTACACTCCATAATTCACCACTTGAAATATCAAACCAAACTCCATGCAATGTCAAAAGTCCCCGATCTTTGCGTACCTTTATCCAAGGAAAAGTCTCTAAATTTTTCAAGGAATGGTATATAGATAACTGTTCTAATGCGATCTGTTTTTCTGAGGGAGTCAGTGATTTATTATCCAGAACTGTTTGTGCTGCTGTTGCTAAAAGGCTTATCCATTGACCAATAAAATCATTTGACGATAAAGATTTACACTTTCCTTTAAGAGCAGTGCACACTCCCCCGCAATGGGCATGACCAAAAACAACGATATGCTTTACCTCAAGCAATTGCACAGCATATTCAATCGCTGCTGATGTTGCATGATACTGATTATCCGGAGAAAATGGAGGAACCAAATTTGCTACATTGCGCAATGTGAAAATTTCGCCTGGCTTAGCATCAAAAATCGTTTCTGGTATTGCCCGCGAATCACAACAAGCAATAACCAAAACTTCAGGTTTCTGTCCTTCAGTTGCTAATTGCTGATAACGCGCTGTTTTTTGTGAAAAATGATTCTTTATAAAGGATTGATAACCATTTAAAAGTCTCTCAGGCAAACACGTCATTCTCTCTTTACTTTCATTCATTTTGTATATTTTTAAGAACAAACTCTTAAGACGCAATAACATACAAAAATACTAAAAAAGCCGTTTTATCAACGCAAGATATTTTTAAATAACAGATTATTAATTAAAGTGACAAAACAAGTTTATTCTCTCCAATAAATAACTATTCCCTGCAACAAGAAGATGCTACACTAAAAAGAGTAGTATACAAGTCTGTTCTTATAAAAAAATAAAGGACACTGAGAGCAAAAAAGGGAAATTCACTGTGTTAAAACAACAAGCATCAGAGACAAAAAGTAATCAAAACAAAATAGAACAAATCCTTTTTGCTCATACCGATAAAGAAGATATTATTTGTTACCAAAACGAAGAACTCCAAAAAGCCACTGCCACCGCCATTGAGGCTTTTAATCTCCATAAGCCCAGAAAAAGCACTATCTGCTTTGAACAAAATCTAACCCGCGACAATAAACCTATCACGGTTATTACGCTTGTCAACGATAATAAACCTTTCCTTCTTGATTCTATTTTAAATGTCTTTAATCAACATAAAAACCACATTTACTTGATTGCACACCCTGTCCTTGATTGTGCCTCTGGGCAACGCATCAGCTTGATGCAAATCCACATTGAGTCTTTAAATGAACAACACATACAAAAACTTAGAGATGAACTAACCTTAGTTCTTGAACAAGTTAATGCAGCTGTGCAAGATTGGCAACCTATGCTTGAAGAAGTAAGAAAGCATATTCATGCCTATCAAACAAGTCTTCCATCACACCACAAACAAGAAGGTGAAAAAGCCATTGAATTTCTCAATTGGTTGATGGACGATAATTTTATTTTTCTTGGCATGCGCACTTATAACTTTATCAAAGACCAAGAACCCACAAAATCCTTCACAGCCAGAGGTGTTGAACTGGGTATTCTCACCGATGCTTCTATTCGTATTATTGGCGATGCACGTGTAGAAGAGCCTCCTCAAGAAATTCTCTCCTTTATGGAAAGTGACAATCTTTTTATTGTCACAAAAGCCAATAGTCGCTCAAAGATTCATCGTTTTGTTTGGCTTGATTATATTGGTCTTAAACTCTTTGATAAAGACCATAAATTGTGTGGAGAATTGCGCATTGTGGGGTTGTTTACCTCGTCTGCTTATACACGCTCTGTTTTGCAAATCCCCTTCTTAAAAGAAAAAGCCAAAACGATTATTCAACGCCTTGGACATAATCGTACGGACTATTCTGGGAAAGCACTTATCAGTGTTTTAGAAACCTATCCAAGAGATGAAATGTTTCGCTCCAACATTGATACACTGACAGAAAATGCCAAACTTATCATGCAACTAGATGAGCGGCCACGTTTGCGAGTGCTTGCCCACACTGATCCTTTTGGACGCTTTGTCTCCATACTTGTCTATGTACCGCGTGACCAATATAGCAGCAATATTCGTGAAAAAATTGGCGAATATTTTGTTGAGCTCTACAAAGGTGATTTTTTTGAATCCTATCCGTTGTTTTTGGAAAGCACACTTACGCGTGTCTATTATGTCATCCACCGCAAAGTCCGTGAAAGTGCTCCTCTTATTGAACGGACAGCCCTTGAACAACATGTGCGTTCTATCGCACACAGCTGGGAAGAATCTGTTCAAACGATAGCCCTTACCCGCCAAACAACAGAACAACAAACGCGTTTAGCCTGCCAATTTCCCAATAGCTATCGTGATCTCTTTTCTGCTGAAGACGCCATTAAAGATGCCGGACATATTTTAAGTCTTCGCGATAAAAAACCGCTTTTTGTTACTTTTTATCATACAAACAGCAAAGAAGAACGAAATATTTCTCTCCGGCTCTTTCACCGCCACAAAGCTCTAGCTCTTTCCAAGCGCGTACCACTTCTTGAAAATATGGGTTTTCGAGTTATCGCTGAACAAACCCTTGAGCTACCAGATGGCAATGGACATTCTGTGTATCTTCATGATATGCAACTAGAAAGTGCTTTCCAACTTCGTATTGATTTCAACAAAAACGGTCAAAAGCACGCCGAAACATTTGAAGCCATTTGGGCGCAAGATTCTGATAATGATGCCTTTAATGCCTTAACCCAAACAGCTGAGCTTGATTGGCACGAAATTGTTATTTTACGCCATTATGGACGCTACCTCCAACAAGCTGGCATTCCTTATTCACAAGACCGTGTTGCGCAAACTTTAAACGCCTATCCTGATATTACCAAAGATCTTTATGCACTCTTCCATTTGAAATTTCATCAAAGCCATACAGAAAAGGAAAGAAGAGAGAAACAACAGATTATCCAAAGGCGTATTGAAGAAAAATTACAGAACGTATCGGGTTTAGATGATGATCTTATTTTACGCCGTTATCGTAATCTTATTGATGCGAGTTTACGAACCAATGCCTTTACGCCTCTTGCCAATGGAAATCCGCGGCGTATTTTAGCCACCAAGTTAGATCCACGCCAAATTGAAGGATTGCCTGAACCACGTCCTTATCGAGAAATTTTTGTTTATGGGCCAGAAGTTGAAGGTGTTCATTTACGCTTTGGTCCTATTGCTCGAGGTGGAATTCGTTGGTCAGACCGTGCACTCGATTACCGCACTGAAGTGCTTAGCTTAGTTAAAGCCCAACAGGTTAAAAATGCCGTTATTGTTCCCGTTGGTGCCAAGGGAGGCTTTTACCCTCACCGTCTTCCCCAAACTAATGATCGTGCTCTCATCATTGAAGCCGCACGACAAGCTTATATTGACTTTATCACGGCTTTGCTTTCCATCACCGACAATCTGGTAAACGATAAAATAGCTCCTCCTCATGACATCATCTGCCATGATGGACATGACCCTTATTTTGTTGTTGCAGCAGACAAAGGTACAGCAACCTTTTCTGATACAGCAAACGCACTCAGCGAAGAAAACCACTTCTGGCTCGATGATGCTTTTGCCTCTGGAGGTTCAGCAGGCTACGACCACAAAGAAATTGGAATTACCGCCAAAGGTGCATGGGAAGCAGTCAAAAGACATTTTCGAGAATCCTTTAATCACGATATTCAAACGACACCTTTCACCTGTATTGGGGTTGGTGACATGTCTGGTGATGTTTTTGGCAATGGCATGCTACTTTCTAAACAAACAAGGCTTATTGCCGCTTTTGATCACCGCGATATCTTTATTGACCCAAATCCAAACATCGCTGAAAGCTATGCAGAACGTATGCGCCTCTTCCAACTTCCTCGTTCCAGTTGGCAAGACTACGACCAAACAAAATTATCAAAGGGCGGTGGCATTTTCTCTCGCACCTTGAAAACCATTACACTTTCACCTGAAGCAGCACAGGCTATTGGTTTTGAAAAACAAACAGGAACGCCTTTTGAAATCATTTCTGCGCTTCTTAAAGCACCCGTTGATCTTTTGTGGTTTGGTGGCATTGGCACTTATATCCGTGCGACGACAGAAACCGATGCACAGGTAGGAGATCGTGCCAATGATGGACTCCGCATTACCGGTGAACAAGTTCGTGCCAAAGTTATTGGGGAGGGAGCTAATCTTGGCGTTACACAACGTGGTCGCATTGAATATGTCTTAAATGGCGGGCGATGCAATACGGATGCCATTGATAACTCCGCAGGTGTTAATTGTTCAGATGTCGAAGTCAATATCAAAATTGTTCTGGCATCAGCCCTTCGTGCACAAACACTTACCCGCGAGGCACGCAATGAACTCTTGAAAAAAATGACTCCACAAGTTGAGCAATTAGTCTTGCGCAACAATTATTTGCAACCTCTTGCTCTTTCTTTAGCTGAAAACCAAAGTATTATGGATTTACCTCATCAAATCCGCTTTATGCATGATTTAGAACAAAAAAAGCTTCTTGATCGTAGAGTAGAAATCCTCCCTGATGAACAAGTTTTACGGCAAAGAATAACACAAAGTCAGGGACTTATCCGTCCAGAACTTGCTGTTCTTTTGGCATATGCTAAATTAACCCTAAAAGAAGAAATCGCTCACAGCCCCATTATTGATGATCGTTATTTTGATGCAATTTTGTTGCACTATTTCCCAACTCAAATTCAGGAAAACTTTGCAAAAGAAATTATTAACCATCAATTACGTCGTAATATTATTGCAACACTACTTGCCAATGATATTGTAAATCGTGGAGGACCTACTTTTGTAAGTCGACTACAAGATGCAACAGAACAAAAGGTTGAAAATATTATTCGCGTTTTCATCACATTGTGCGATGGTTTTGAAATACCGCAATTATCTGATCAAATTGATAAGCTTGATAATAAAATACCTGGTGTTGTCCAAAATAAATTCTACGCAGCCATTACTTCAATGCTCTTTGAGACAACAAATTGGGGGTTGCGGAATATGGATCTCTCGACTCCATTAGAAGAACTGGTAAAAATAATAAAGCAAGCGCGTATTGTTATTGAAAACCTGCTTACACATGCCAATAATAAAGATATCAATCAAAAAATTAAAGAAAAGGTGATACATTATCATGAAGAAGGAGCACCAAAAGCTTTAGCAAAACAATTGGCTCTTTTGGAAGCTGCTCCAATCATTTGTGACATTTCTTTGATAGCAAAACAAAGCAATAGTGACCTTATAAAAACCGCAGAGGTCTATTTCTCACTTGCGCAGATTATTCGTATTAACCGTATTAATGAAGCAAGTCGAACAATTCCTGTACTTGATTATTATGATAGTATGGCCTTAAACCAAGCTAAAGAAAATATTGCCGAAAGCTTACGGAAAATTGTTATGAAAATTCTGAAAAATTATGGAACAAAAAATAATCCTTTTGCCACTTGGAGTCAAATAGAACAAGATCACATTCACAATGTAACAAACCGTATTAGTACCCTTATTGAAAATGATCTCAACATTTCTCGTTTTACTTTCGCGGCAGGGTTGATTGCACAACTTAAAAATACAGGCTTTCAAACTTAAAGGTAATGCAAAATTGACAAGCATGAAAAAATTCATTCTGTCCACCCATGACTAACCTACAAAGGAATAATAGGAGTTTTGTCTGCATTTTTAGACATAGCACCTAAAATAAAAAATCGCACTTTGATCTCCAAAGCAGGGGTTGACTGCACAACTTTGCAGCACCGCTTTCGAACTTAAAGTGGTGCAAGACGGCCAAGTTTTAAAAAACCTAATTTTGCCCATCCATGACTAATCCGCAAAGGAATAGTGGGATGGCCATCTGCATTTTTAGGCATCGCATCCAAAACAAAAAACAAAGCTTGTAGATTATTTGCTTGCTCAGGAAACAATCGCTGCATAGTAGTAAGAAGCTCCATATGCTTCACCAAGATAAGATCAAATTTTGCTGTTAAATACCCTTCATCATCAAAAGAGAAAGGCCCACTGATGCGTAATATACCACCTGTATGAAAAATCAATTCACCACGTTTTAAAAGTCCACTTTTCCCATACAGGCGCTGTTTCCAACTGCCTCCTCCATTTTCAAACAAATAAGGTATATCATTGAAAATCCATTTTAAATCGCCATCAATTTTGGGAACATCCACAAAATAAGAAGCAAAAAACATGGAAGGATCAAAATCATCAAAAGTAAGATGCCCCAATAAATGATTTTTCTCGTGTTTCAAATCAAGTCGCAAAAATTCTGCCGTTATTTTTTGAGGTACATCCACTTGATCTAACGAAGGTACAATCATACCCTGAGCATCTTTTAAAGATTTTTGATTTTCAAGATTTTTTTGTATTGTTTCTTTATTTTCTATCTGTGATTCTAATTTTTCTGGAAATTTCTGATCCACAAAAGAGATAGCAAGGGTGGAAATCTCAAGCCCTTCAGCTATCAGTTTAAATGTCTTGTTCGCTTTCCAATAAGGTTCTGTTTCAATGACCAAATTGCGCCACTTTGACACGATAAGCGTTTTTTCAGCCAAAATGAGTGATGCAGGAGAACGAACGTTAAACTCTATCCAATGAGGTGCATAAATGGGTGCCCCAATCGTCAAATTCCCCGTTGATAAAGAAAGCTTATGTAAAGGCCAAGTAAACTGAAATTGATCACAAGCAACACCGATACGCAACGGATAACCATTTTTGCTGAGACGCTCGCACACAACCGTCATATTACGAGCAGATGCTCTTTGGAAAAGATCAGCAACATGGTCTTCTATTTTACGTGAAAAAAAAACCAGAATGAACTATAAACGAGTATCAAAACAAAACAACATAGCCCACAAAACAAATAGCTTAAAGAAGAATTTTTCCGTATTGATTTCAATGGAGAGAACATAGACAAAATGATAACTTCCTTATCTCATGATGACAAAAACTTCTTAGCTCTCATGCATATGTGACGGATGTACAAAGATTGTTTGCAATGCATTCTCAAACCATTTGCTCAAAGCTTGGTCATAAATTAACCGACCCTGCAAATGTGCAGAAGCGGGTTGAGCCCCTTTTTCGGTTAATTTATGTGCTGAACGCACGACCAAACGCCGCATCATCGCACGTGTAAATTCAGCATGAAATTGTAGGCCCCATGCATTTTTTCCATAACGGAAAGCTTGCGTAGGATAGGTACTTCCTGTTGCCAAAAGCTCTACGTCTTTAGGTAAATCATAAATACCTTCATCATGAAAATGATAAACCATTTCTGGCCAATTCATCACGGCTTTTCCCTGTGAAGTTGCTTCCAATGGATACCAGCCCACTTCAACGATCCCATCACTTCTTGTACGAACAGATCCACCCACATTTCGCGCTAACATTTGTGCTCCAAGACAAATACCCAAAAAAGGTTTATCCTCTTTTAGCGATAAAGAAATCCAATCAATTTCCTCACCAATATAAGCATCCCTGTCATTCACACTCATTGGTCCCCCTAAAATGACAACACCAGCATAATGCTTCAATGTATCGGGGAGCTTCTGCCCCAAAATAGGGCGATAAATATCAAGAACAAAACCACTTTGCTGCAAAAACTTTCCCAAACGCCCCGTATATGTAGATCGACGATGAATAACGACTGCGATCCTTGGTTTACTCTTTCCTTCCTTCTTACCAACGCACCTTTGACCTAAAAACATTTTTTAACCAATTACTTCTGTAAACCAAGTGAAGTTTCATTTCTTAAACACAAGAGAATAATTTAAGCGAACAATACTCACAATAACTCCACTTAAAACAAATGAAATTTCTTTCTTGATAAAGAGGTCCCCTCTTCTTCTGTTTTAACCCCTGGATCATCAACATTTAAATGGGTTTGGTTGAACACTTTAACATCCTGCTCTTTTAGAGCTTGTTTCTCTACCTGTACATTATTCAATATAGAATTCTCTAAAGAAGATAATTCTTCAAGCACTTTTTGTTCAACACCAGCACTTTCTCCCACAATATCTTCTTTATCTTGTTTTTTAGGCATAATATTGACAGCCTCTAATGTAAGGGGTGGCATACGGGGCGGTGCTTTCCATTCAAAACAGCCCAAACGCCCAGTTATAGGAGAAACCACTGACCAAGAGGCGAAAATGGTACCATCACACATCCACACCGGATCACGCTCAGCACGAAGTGCTAAGGAAAGCCATTGACGTACTGCTCCTTGATTATTTCCCTGTGCTTCTTCAATATCTGCCAACAATAAATAAACACTTTCCCGCTGATGATATTGGAGCGCTTTTTGTGCTTGTTGTCTTGCCAACACTGTTTCACCAGCATCCAAAGCAGCTTTAGCAATAAGAAAAGCTGCTTCAAATGTATCTTTATGATAAGAAGCAAGTGTCTTAGCCTTTTTTAATCTCCCAACGGCTCCCTCTTCTCTTTCAAGATAAAGCGTACTCAAATCAGGATGGGGCTCTTTTTGCCAAGCTGTAATAATCATTTTATCAGCTTTACGCGTTTCATTAAGCTTATAAAGAATATCAGCAGCAATCACGGTTATGGGAACAAAATCAGGCTCCAATTTATGTGCTTTCAAAATAGCTGTACGTGCTTGTACTGGATGTGTATCAAACAGATGAAGCGCCAGCCCACAAAGTAACAAAGCCTGTATATGTTGACGTTCGGTAGTTAAACGAATTGAGCGCGGTAAAGCTTTTTGCGCGCGTTCAAAAACAGCAAGTGCTTTATCCCATTGCCCACTCGTGCTAAGCTGATCAAGCACAGTTTGATGCGCCCATAAAAGTGCTGGTGATAAAGCCAGCGCTTCTTGAGCATATTGCTGTGCTGCTTCATAAGCTTTATTTTTTATAGCTTCACGAAACAACCCATAAAGCCCTGCCAGTTTTGTTGGTGTTTCTTTACTCATTTCCTCATACAGGGGAATAGCAGAAGCAGAATTATTTTGCAAAGATAAGGTTTGCGCTTGTAAGAGTTTTACCAACGGCTCATCTTTGCCTGCAAGATATTTGTTAACACGTACTTCCATTTGTTGCGCCAACACACTATCGCCTGAAAAAACTGCCAGAATTCCTTGTGAAAGAGCTTCATAACCGCGCTTTTTATGACGTTTATAAAAGTAATGAGAAAGAGCATGAGGTACAGCAAAAAGGACAGAAAAAAACCACCATAAAAGCGCTAAAATTCCCAAAAACAAAATAAGCACACTTAATACTGTAAGTAATGAAGCAGAGAAGCGAAAATGCAAAAATGTGAGGACGACAACACCACTGTGATTAGCAGCCCACCCAAACAGGAGACCGAGCGCACATACAACAAAACTATAAACAAAAACACGTATCATATGGAGCCTATTCACATCTTTGTTGCCTCAAAAGATTCTTGTTGCACAGATATCAACAACTTCTGAAGCAACTGATGAACAGCAATATGTGTTTCAAGCTGATGCACAAAATCCCGCGAAACATCTTTAGCATTTTGAGGCAATGTTTGCCATTCGCTCAAAGCCTTTTCGTAATCACTCCTTTGAATGGCAACTTCCATTCGCGCCGCAATTGCTCCCACTGTCATACCTTCAACATTTCCAACCGGACGCAAAACAATAAGACCCTTTATCCATGCTACAATCCGTTCAAAAAAACCGGCATCTGATGCAACACTCTTTTGTGTAGCAACGATGCTATCTGCAATACGAGCAAAATCACTTGAAAGTTGAGCCGAACTTGGAAGACCTACAGCCGCTGTCTTTTGCAACAAATCCAGCCCATCAATCGAAGGCGCTAATTGTTGTAGTAGCTTTAATTCATCATTATAAGACCCACCACGCTCAATGGCATTTTTCAAAGAACTGATGGCGGTAAAGAGCGCAGTATTGATTTCTTTTTTCTCACTTTTTGTAGCAGCAATCTCTTCCTGCATAATTTCTAACCGTTGCTTTAAGGTAGCAAGAGCACTTGCATTGCTTTGTCCAACGGACAAAGCCGCTTCTGTTTCTTTTGAAACCTCCACAAAAGCTTGCACAAATTTTTCCAAATCATTTACTTTTTGCTCTAAAGCAATAAACGCTTTTTTGTTTTCTTCTTGTAAAGCTCCATCACTTTGAATTGTTTTTATATGTTGTGATGAAAAAGCAGCAAATTCTGCTTTCAATGTATCCATTTCTTGGAGCACATGCTCTAATTGCTTGCGTGTTTCCTGACCTTGACTTTTTGCGCTTTCAGCAATTTGTAAAACTTTTTCTCCCCCAGCATTTTTTCCCACTAAAGAAGAAGACAGCACACCTGTCCATTGAAGCCCGATTAAAACAGCCAACGCAATGATACCACCCAAGATTCCTGAAATAAGTAGATAAAGCCATGTCTTATAAGACATACATTGCTTCTGCTCACTTTTTTCACTTTGTACGTCTATGGCATCCAATTCTGCTAGATTTTGTGTTCTTTGTTCTGAATTATGATCCACAGTCTCATGTTCAATCACTGGCTTTTTACGGCGTGTACCAGTATAATGTGATTTAGCTTTTGGTTTTGAAGAATCTACCATTTTAGTCACTTTTTGTGCACACTCTTCTCTCATGATAAAATAACAAAATGAAAAAAGCTTTAAAAAATCAAGAATTTTCCAAAGAGCATCATTTATTTTAAAACATTTTTATAAAGAGTATCACTTCACCGAAATTTTCAACACTGTATTTTTATGAAAAACAGTTAAAATGATAGAGTTTAATGAACAATATTTTTGAACATATCATCATTTTATACTGAAAAAATAGCTTCATTTTAATTAATAAAGCCATTACATTTAAAGAGAGTACCTTTAAACACATTTTTAGAGAGAAAATAATTTTACGAGAAGTTCTTTGCATCTTTTTCTGTCCATGGTACCCACAAAAGAAAAGAATCTTTAACAGAAGGTTTTGTTTAAAATGCGCCTGTTAGGAATAGAAACAAGTTGTGATGAAACTGCTGCCGCTGTTGTTGAATACAACAATGAAGGAAACGGTAGAATTCTTTCCAATATTGTTTGGAGTCAAATTGATCATCATGCACCCTATGGCGGTGTTGTTCCTGAAATTGCCGCCCGTGCCCATGTTGAAATTCTCGATAGTTTAATTCTAAAAGCACTCACACAGGCAAACACAAAATTGACAGATATTGATGCCATTGCCGCCACTAGTGGTCCAGGTCTCATAGGAGGACTATTGGTAGGTGTTATGAGTGCAAAAGCACTCTCTCTTGCCACGGGAAAGCCTTTTATTGCCGTCAATCATTTAGAAGGTCATGCCTTAACAGCTATGCTAACGCATAATGTTCAGTTTCCTTATTTATTGCTATTAGTTTCAGGTGGTCATACACAAACAATTCTTGTTCACGGGGTAGGCAACTATCAGCGTTTAGGAACCACCATTGATGATGCCTTGGGAGAAGCTTTTGATAAAACAGCAAAACTCTTAGGCCTTCCTTATCCTGGTGGCCCAGCACTTGAAAAAGCTGCTTTATTGGGGGACAAAAACCGTATCCCTCTTCCACGACCTTTAAAAGGTGAAAAACGACTAGATTTCTCTTTTTCAGGTCTTAAAACCGCTGTTCGCCAAGCAGCAACAGCCATGGCTCCTCTTACAGAAAGCGACGTTGCTGATATTGCCGCAAGCTTTCAAGCAGCAGTTACCGATACAGTGCATGACCGCGTTCATTTGGCTCTACAACACTTTATCCAGCAATATCCTCTCTCTCATAATCAAGGGCAGCGTCCTCCTGCTTTAGTTGTTGCAGGTGGTGTTGCCGCAAACCAAGCCATTCGATTAACATTGCAAGAACTTGCACATCAGCATGGTTTTGAATTTATCGCTCCTCCTCTTTCCTTATGTACCGATAACGCTGCAATGATTGCTTTTGCTGGTGCACAAAAGTTTGCCAGAGGAGAAACAAGCCCCCTTGATCTTGCTCCTCGCTCACGCTGGCCATTAGATGAAAAATCTGCTCCCTTAATCGGGATGGGACGCCGTGGAACAAAAGCCTAACAAAAGAAGTGTTTATGCTCTCCAAAAACGCAATATCAATATCATTGCATACTTCATCTCAATCATGAGCATTGTTATCTTGAGGCTTTTAAAACACAATTTTTCTACACAACTTTTTTGAAGTAACCCAATCATAGACTAGCCCTTTGAGATCAAGATCATAAAGAACTAAAACTGTCATGTTTAGTGGCTTATTTTAGACTTACTCTCTGCTTCAAACGCATATCTTTTCTCCTAAAAATAAGCAAAAGACAGAACATTTTTACACATTCTATAAAATGAAGTAAAAAATATAAACCCATAATGATATGATAATTTTATTCTCCCTAAAAACTGAGAAACAAATTGATAATCTGCATTCTTTACTTCATTTTAAATGAAAGATCGTACTTGGTCGTGCTATACTTAAGTGCATATAAAAGTTGTGTAATGTCTAAAATATTCATAATCCATGAAAAGGAGAACGCATGGCTTATTGGCTTTTTAAATCTGAACCTCATAAATGGTCATGGGACATGCAAAAGCAAAAAGGTGCTGATGGTGAGCAATGGGATGGTGTACGCAATTATCAAGCCCGTAACAATATGCGCACCATGAAATATGGCGATAAAGGCTTTTTTTATCATTCCAATAAAGGGCTAGAAATTGTAGGTATTGTAGAAATATGTGCAGAAGCACACCCTGATTCGACTACCTCTGATCCACGCTGGGAATGTGTAGATATCCGTGCAGTTTGTGATATGCCAGCCCCTGTTTCATTAAAACAGATTAAAGCAAACCCTAAACTGAAAAATATGGTACTAGTCAATGCTAGTCGCTTATCAGTACAACCTGTAACAGAAGATGAATGGAAAGAAATTTGTTTGATGGGCAAACTTAAAAAAGAAATATTTTCTTCTTAACATAATGATCTTTACCAACTTATTAATATGCGGAAAAAAATGTTCCCCATCATGGCGAGTAAGCGCAATATATCCCTCTGTAGATGCATAATGTTTTTGTGATAAATACATTTCCCAGCACTTTTACCATAAGGAAGATGTATTAAATGTTTATAATCGGCATCAGTATTCGCATCACACCAACCATCTCGCTTACAAAGAGAGCAAAAATAAAATAGAGCGTAGCAAAGAACAATAAGATTTGCCACAAAATCCACTCAAATAGCGCATATGTGATAAAGGATATTGCACCCATCTCCTTCATGCATAAAAGCAGAAATACCATCCCATCTTAGAACATAGAAAAATGATTTTTACCAACGCATAAAATATCTCGCGCACAATAATCTGCTTGTCAGCAAACGACCAAAGAGGTAATAAAAGTTGGTTTTTAAGAAGCTTTCTTTTTCAATTTTCCTTGCATGAAATCTCATTTTTCATGAAACTACTCTCCATCAATTGGTGCATAAACATATCTTATAAGGAACAAAAATGAATCACTATACCCTCTTAATTGTTGAAGAAGATAATGATCTGCGCCCTATTTTGGTAGAACAATTGCAAATGCATAAGGAATTTGAAGTATTACAAGCAAAAACAGCTGAAGAAGGAATAACGATAAGCCAAAAAAGAAATATTGATCTAGCCATTTTTGGATTTGAACTGTCTGATCTTAATGGCCATGAAGCCGTTAAAAAATTACGTATCCAAGGATTTCGCGCCCCCATTATTATGATTACAAATCATGATACAGACTGCGATGCCCTGCTAGATCTTGAAACAGGCGCTAATGATTATGTAAAGAAACCTTTTCACTTTGCAGTGTTACTGGCACGAATCCGTGCCCAATTGCGCCAATATCAACAAAGTGACGATACAACTTATCGCATTGGTCCTTATATTTTTAAACTTGGACAAAAACTTCTTATTGATCAACACAACAACGAAATTCGTCTTACAGAAAAAGAAGCCGCTATTCTTAAATACCTCTATTCTACCAATGAGCAAATCGTAAGCCGTGAAACACTGTTAGAAAAAATTTGGGGCTATAATGAACACATTGTTACCCATACCTTAGAGACCCATATCTACCGTTTGCGCCAAAAAATCGAAAAAGACCCTTCTAACGCGCAAATTCTTATTACCGATCAAAACGGCTATCGTTTAAACTTTTAACAGTTTTTTTGGCATTAACTACTTCAAACATGATTTTGATACTCTCAATTTTTCTCTGTAATAGAATATATTTGAAATTTAACGATAACATCTTAGTTTGAAGGGTAATTCACCATTTTTAGCTTGAATGAGTTCAAATAGCATAAGCTCTCTCACTGTAAATTTGTTTTACGATGAATCTCATAAAAGTCATTTGCTTACGCATCATAAACAGAATTGGCGCAGAGATAAAAAACGTTTGAAAACAGACTTAATATCCATTCATAAACCGTTTCAATTTCAATGCAAAAGCAATCGCAACATAGAAAATTAAAAAAGAGCATGATAATGCTCATTTGTACCTTGCATCAATAAAAGAGAATATGCTCAATGAATTGTGCGGATTTTTCCTATACCTTTCATGGAAGCCTTTGTGTGATAGAACTGGAAATAAGATGGGAAGAGCTCTCATAGGCTTGGGGCGATAATGCAGGAATAAAAACACGCCGCGACTGACGACGCTGTACAAACAAACCTTGATAAACACGTTTTTGCGCTTGACACATTAAAAGTCCGCCAAAATAAGGCAAAAGATAACGCGCAAATGGTTCATAAAAAAATGAGAATAACCGAGAGACATAGCCTGAAGAAGGCGTGTAATGTACAATTTCTTGCATTGATTGAGAAACAAAATTTGTCTTTTCAAACAAACGAGCAATTTGTTGTCGACTATAAGGCTCACCATAACCAAAAGGTGTCGAAGTATTGCGTGCCCAAAAGCCAGAACGATTAGGGACAATAACAATCAAACTACCATTGGGCGCCAAGATACGCCATATTTCATTAAGTGTTTCAAAAGAATTTTCTGTATATTCCAATGCATGTACCAATAAAACGCAATCAACCGAAGCATCAGACAGCGGCAAATCTTCTTCAAAAACAAGTGCTGTTGCAACTTTCTCAGCACAAGGCCAAGGTGCAGCACCCTGAGCAGCTGGCATAAAAGCAAAACATTGTTGTGCACGTGTGCACAACGCAGAGAGGTAAGGAAGTGCATATCCCAAACCCATCACCCGTTTATCATAAAGATCAGGCCACCATAAATTTAATTGGTCACACAATGTCGCCTGCACGCGCATCCCCAGTGCCGAAGCATAAAAATCTCTCAGTGTGATTATATCCAACTCAACATACCGTGTAAAAAAAAACTTTAAACATTACAGGCTTTCCTATACTCCATTATATGGATTTCTGCCTTTGCTCCACAATGTCAAAAGCTTTGAATATTGCATATTTAAAACCCAAATAACAAAACAATGCACAGAATATTTGCATAACCATTTCAGATAAGTGCTTTCATCATGCCCTCTATCTTTAACCCTCGTCTCCTACAAAGGTTTTTAATACGCCTTTTTTACATCGATTAAAAGAAAAACAAGGTAATTAATTAAAATGGAGCAGTCTTTCAAGATAGTTTTTTTCTGCTTCTAAAATATGCTCCTTACCCAAACGTTTGCGAATTTCGTCTAAGATCTGTCGTGCCCGTATTTGGTCACTCTCTTGTGGTATAGTTATACTTTGTTGCCCTTCTTGATCTGTTTTTGAAGAAAGTGGACGTCCTAATGGATCTTCGGCACTAGAAGCAGCGTTTTTTTTATCTCCAGGCTCTTTAAGCATTTCACGCATTTTTTTTACAATATTTTGTGCACCCTGCCGCAAATCTTCTAAAGCATCTGCCTGATTTTGCATAGATCTTTGATTGTTTCCCTGATCAAGAGCATCTCCAGCAGAATTCATTTTCTCTTTCGCCTTTTTGAATGCATCAAATGATTCAAATCCTTGCCCAGAAAGTTCTTTTTCTAACATTGACAATTCAGATTGCAATTCGGCCTGCCGTTTTTTTAAAGATTGCCTTTGCTCTTCCGGTATACTTTCCCCACTTTGTTGTTTTTTTTCTAATTGGTGCGTTTCATTGAGAATTTCTTGCTGACGCCGCATTAAATCTCCAAGCTGATCCATTTTTTCTTTCATCCCTGCAGATTTGTTCTGTCGCTTCTCACCACTTTGATTGCCCTTTTGAACTTGCAAATGATCAAGCGTCTGTTCCACTTCAGTCAACAATTGTTCGGCTGCTAAAGAGGAGCCTGTTTTTGCCATTTCTTCAATGAGATTCAGCTTTTTTTCTAATGAGTCCTCTGAAAGATTGGAACGACGAAGATTGTTATTGTTAAGACGACTCATATCTTGCGCACGTTCCGCCAAAGCGTGAATATAGGCATCCATAGCTTGACGTAAATCTGCCATAAGCCGTTCAATTTCTGCTGCTGGAGCACCATAACGAAGTGCATCACGCAAAGCAGCCTGTGCTTGTTTTAAATTTTTCTGGACAGATTCGAGCTGATTTCCTTCAATACCCAAAGCAATTTGCCATAAATAATCGACGATACCGCGCAAATCATCCTCTGTCTCTGCCATAGAAAGCCTTGTCCATGCACTCTGTAGAACAAGAAAATGTGTGAAATTTTGCAGCCCTTCTTCTGGACGCACCATCAAAGCAGAGAGCATATCGAGCACACGCTCCCGCATAGAAGTATCAAGAGCCAGTAAACGCCGCAATTCAACAACCGCACGCGCAACAGAATTTGAAAACACGCGCTGTGGTAGTGTCATCACAAAAGTTTTACTCCGGCCTTGTTGCCCCGCACCATCTTCTGCCAGCAAAGTAATTTTGACTTCCGCACCAGCCCATGGATGTGCTGATACATCTTGTACCGTCCGCATTTTGCCTTTTCCACCACGTGGCAAAAGCAGTTTTATTTCAAGCGTCTTATAAAGAGAACGAGTGCTTTTGTACTGATTTACAAAAGGCTCTATTTCAACAAAAGCCTTTGTCACTCCATAATCATCATCAAGCTCATATTGCAATTCTAACGAACCAGTCAAAATCCGTCCTGGCTTTTCTATCCAACGAATTGTTGGGAACTGATCTTTAATCACCTGCAAATACCACTTCTGTTGCTTATGACGTGACGAAACCAATAAATCTACTGAATGTTCTAGGTGTGCTTCAAAATGAACGATTGACTCATTCAAAGCCACTGTTTCATTTTTCTTTGTAAACAAAACTTCTTGCCCATCTTTTTTGGAGATTGCTTTTACTGTAATGCCAGCCCCATTAAAAACACGGACAACAAGGTCACTTCCTTGCGGAATTATCACCTGTGTTTTCTCATCTTTTATTAAATAAAGAGGCGCAACACCGGTATAAGCAGGTGGTGTTATCCAAGTATCAATCCGCATAGATGTTTCATCAATAATAGGACGAAAATCAAATGCATCTGCCAAACGTCCCCCTAGCGAGCCAAAAGAAAAACTAAAAGCACACACACAAAGCAAGATACAAATAGTTCTCAGAGCCAAAGGATCATAAGCCGCACTATTAAGATGAATAAACCCTGTTTTTAAATTGTATAATTGTCGCGCCATACGACGTTGATGTTCACGCCAAACAATTGCATAAAAACCGCCATCATTCTCAGCACATAAATGATCTGTTTGAACGCTTAAGGGTTGATTTTTAAGACCGTTTACTTGTTCAAGACGCTGATTAACTTCCTTCCTTGTAGGAAAGCGAAAACTTTTAAGGAAAAATAAACTTCCCACAGCCCCAAAAGACATAAGCCCAAGTAAAAGCACATGGGGCCAATAACTGAGAATGCTAAAAATACTGAACCAACTAAGCGAACAAAAAAGACTAAGGACGAGGAAAAACGGCAATAACCGCCCCCACATCCGCTCAAATAAGAGGAGCAACCACATAAAAATGCGCACACACAAAAGCTTCATGATTGCAAAACTTTTGATGTTTTCATTTTCCATAGACAAGCATTTTTCCCCTTGTACAGCGGTGAATCGAGATCTTGATCTCCTCCTCGTCTTCAAAAACGAAGATTTTTAAATCCCTACTAACCTGTAACCAGATTGTTTTCTCTCAAGTCAGTTTTACTTTCCAATCACTTATGTGATTCACCTCATAGGTTTACCCAGCAAATCCTATCCTGAATATTCGTTCAACTTTACACTTAGGTGATGCAAAAGAAAACCACAATCGATAGAAAGATAATATGGTATTTTGCAAATACATGAATATACCTTCTCTCACGGAATTGAAGGAAAATATTTTATGGAATTGACAATAAATCCCATAAAAAACAACTCTAAAGAATGAATTATTTCATCAAAATTGAGTAAAAATAAGACCAAGAACATTTAACAACGTTCAATCCAATCTGGAATATGATCACATCCTATCAATTGTGCATAATCAAGCCGTGGACGAATTACAGCATAACGTGTATCTTGGACAAGAATTTCCGGTATCAAAAGCCGACTATTATAGGTGCTCGCCATCACAGCACCATAAGCACCTGCTCCGGTAATCGCCAAAAGATCACCTGATGCCAAAATTGGTACATGACGATTTAATGCTAAATAATCTCCAGTTTCACAAACCGAACCAACAATATCTGCCCGAATGAGTAATGCATCTTCAGCTGTTTGTTTCACAGGTAGGACATTTTGCCAAGCATCATAAAGCGTTGGACGCATAAAATCATTCATTGCCGCATCAACAATAACAAAATTCCGCCCTTCGCCTTTTTTCAAATAAATAACAGATGTCACCAACACACCCGCTTCACCAACAATGCTACGCCCCGGTTCCACGATAATCTTGATTCCTAAAGGTGCAATATATTTCTTCACCAATGTTGCATAATCAAAAGGAGAGGGTATTGCATGCTGTTCATTACCGTATGATATACCAAGCCCGCCGCCAATATCGATATGTGTTATCGTATAGCCATCACTCCATAATTGGCGCACAAAATCTGTAATAATAAGAAACGCTTCCTCAAAAGGTTTTAAATCACAGATCTGGCTACCAATATGCATATCGACACCGCAAATCTGCAATCCAGGAAGAGAGGCAGCTTTTTTATAAGCATCTCTTGCAAACAACAATGGAATACCGAATTTATTCTCAGACTTTCCTGTGGTAATTTTCTTATGAGTCTTTGCATCAACATCTGGATTAATACGCAGAGAAACACGTGCTGTCTTTGCAAGCGCTATAGCGCGTTGCGACAATTGTTCGAGTTCTGGCTCTGATTCAACATTAAAACAATAAATATCTTGGGCAAGAGCAAAATCTATCTCTCTGACTGTTTTCCCAACACCAGAATAAACAATATGATGAGCAGGAATACCAACAGCAAGCGCACGCCGTAATTCTCCTTCTGAAACCACATCAGCGCCCGCACCATTTGCTGCTAACAGCCGTAAAATGGCTTGATTAGAGTTGGCTTTAACCGCATAAGCGATCAGACTGGGTATCTCTTGAAATGCCTTTTGATAATCCTGAAAGCGTGTAAGCAATGCGTTAGCCGAATAACAATAGAACGGTGTTCCCACATCCCGCGCAAGAGTAGAAAGCGGAAGACCTTCAGCATGGAGCATTGCTTGATGATAGGGGAAAAACTGCACAATTTCCTCCTACTTTATCAAAGGATCAAGAATAAAAGGTTTATCTTCTTCACCTTTAGCAACAGATACTCCTTGCTCAGGCTTCTCCACATTGAGAGGCGGCATCTCCAATGATCCCTTACGCCCACATCCAACAACAACAATACCCCCCAAAAGGACAATTGTTAAATTCCTTAAAATGATTTTCATATGCCCTTTGCTCTCCTATCGATATTCCTTTTTATTTTGTTAGGTTGGTTATTTTGTTGGATTGTAAATTCAATCTTTCATGCTGTAACAAGATATTTTTTCCAATAATTAATTTGATAAAGTACTTCTGAAGGTGCCGTACCACCGAAGCTTTTACGACTTTTCACTGATTTTTCAACTGTTAAAACATCAAAAACTGTTGCATTAATTTCTGCACAGATTGTTTGAAGTTCACTCAATGACAAAGCATTGAGGTCACATTGTTTTTTCTCCGCTAACGCTACAGCACGACCCGTAATATGATGTGCATCACGAAAAGGGTACCCTAATTCACGTACCAACCAATCAGCAAAATCTGTTGCTGTTGCATAACCCAAATTCGCTGCTTGTTTCATTGCTTCTTTATTGACTTGTAAATCCCCTATAATTCCTGTCATTGCTGCCAGTGATAATTCGAGATTCAAAGCCCCATCAAACACATATTCTTTATCTTCTTGCATATCTTTTGAATAGGCAAGGGGTAATCCTTTCATCACCGTTAACAAGCCTATCAATGCACCATTTAGTCGTCCACTTTTGGCGCGCACAAGTTCCGCCGCATCAGGATTTCTTTTTTGCGGCATAATAGATGATCCGGTAGAAAAGGCATCCGATAAACGAATAAAATGAAATTGCTCACTTGACCACAGAATAATTTCTTCCGCTAAACGTGAAAGATGGGTTGCACAAAAAGCACCAGCACTTAAAAATTCTAAGGCAAAATCGCGGTCCGAAACACTATCAATCGAATTGCGTGTTGGTTCTCGAAAGCCTAGTGCTTTTGCTGTCATAAAACGATCAATAGGAAAGCTTGTACCAGCCAAAGCCACAGCACCTAAAGGCGATTCATTCATGCGTTCAATGGCGTCACGCATCCGTGATAAATCTCGACCAAACATTTCCACATAAGCCATCATATAATGACCAAATGTAACAGGCTGTGCCGATTGTAAATGTGTAAATCCGGGCATAACGGTATCGACATGTTGTTCTGCTCGAACAAGCAACTGCTCTATTAATCCCTTTAAAGCTTGCGCTATTTTCTCTGTCGTCTCACGCACCCACAAACGAAAATCGACAGCCACTTGATCATTGCGTGAACGCGCCGTATGCAAACGCCCCGAAATAGGACCGATCAATTCGCAGAGCCGTGCTTCAATATTCATATGAATATCTTCCAGCTTTCGTGAAAAAATAAATGTACCGCCCTCAATTTCTTGACGAATAAGTTCTAAACCATGGACAATTTTTTCATAATCTGATTGCGAAATAATCTTTGTTTGCGCTAACATAGCAGCATGTGCAAGTGAACCTTCAATATCTTGCCGATAAAGTTTTTGATCAAAATCTATAGAGGCATTAATTTCTTCCATAATTGCAGCAGGTCCTGCTATAAACCGACCACCCCACATTTGGTTCTTTAGCTTTTCATCTGTCATAGTCTAAAAACACCTCTAAAAAGGATAAAAATCATGATTCCTCAAACTGTTAGCAACAAAAAAAAGAGGTTCTTCATAGCATCTTTTTTTGTTACCATCATATTAGCTGCTGGAAGTTTATACGCCACAAAAGGTGTTTATAACAAGAGAACGTCTTCTTTTGCCAACTTTATTTCAGCAGAAGAGAGCAAAAAGATACAAGAAGAAAAAATAATAGCGCTCCAAAAAGCTGCAAAAGGCTTTTTTACCAACATGCGATTTGCTGATACGCCCTTAGATATGAAGCAACTCTCTTTCAAGGATCTTCAGGGAGAAACCCACACACTCGCACAATTTACTGGCAAACCAATACTACTCAATCTATGGGCGATTTGGTGCTCCCCCTGTCGCACAGAAATGCCTGAACTCGCAGCATTAAAACGCGAATTGGGCGGAGAAAATTTCGATGTGATAGCTATTAATACCGATAAAACAGCCTCTCCCCAAAAAATTCAACAGTTTTTACAGAATGTGGACGCTGATAATTTAGTCTACTATCGCGATGAAACGATAGATATTTTCAATAGCCTTCGAAAACAAGGGCTTGCTTTAGGATTACCCATCACACTTCTGATTGATAAAAATGGTCATCTCATTGCTTCCTATAATGGTGCCGCTCCATGGGCCAATGACGATGCCAAAGCGCTTATAAAAGCTGTCATAAGAGAAACACAATAACTCAGTAACCGCGCCTTTTTAAACGTTGTATCGCTAACTCTAACGCTGACAAAAAAGCAGAACGATCTTTGCGTCCAAAAGGACGGGGACCACCTGTTATATTACCCTGTCCGCGCAAATCTTCCATCAAATTGCGCATTGCCAAAGCTTGACCAATAGAATTGACATCAAAAATACGCCCTGTTGGCGAAAGACAAATACCCCCAGCTCGCACAATCCGTGCTGCTAAAGGGATATCATTGGTAATAACGATACTCGCCTCATGCACATGGTCAACAATCCAATCATCTGCCCCATCGAGTTCACTAGGCACAATCACTCTTTCAATAAGCGCCTCATCTGGAAGAACCAAAAAGCGATTTGCCACCACAAATGTTTTGAACTGATAACGATTCATAACACGATAAACTTGATCTTTTACAGGACAAGCATCTGCATCAATCAACAAAGTGATGGTAGGTTTGATTTGTTCATTAATCTCTTGGCTTTTTTCACACAAAAAAGGTTCTTTCATTCATTTGAATGTTGTAACTTCTTGCGATAAAACATGATTGCTGCATTTATTTCGCCTCCCAAAATAAAAATTGCACTTAATATGTAAAGAAAAATAATAGCAACCATAATAGAGGCTAACCCCGCATAGGTAGAAATATAATCAAACATTGTTAAATATTGTGCAAAAGCAATAGAAGCCATAAACCACACCGACATTGTCACCACGATTCCTGGCAAAATATCTATAAATTTCCGCCGCTCTGCTGGAAGCCATTTATGAACAATAAAAAGACTTAGAAATAAAACAACTGCTGCAATTATATAACGCCATAAACGAATGATACCAATATGTTCAGTGATAGAAAAAGAATGATTTTGCATAATTTTGATCAGTAAAGGTGCCAAAATCAACAAAAAGCTAATCACCACAAGACCAAATGCTCCAAGAATAACAAAAAACAAACTTTGAAAACGACAAAACAATAAACTGCGCCGATCAACGACGCGATAAGCTTTATTTAAAGCTGTACGCAACGCCTCTATTCCATTCGAAGCAAAATAAGCCGCCCCAATGACAGAAAGTGTTAATACATCACCTCTTTGAATGGTTGAAACACTAATAATTTCTTGAGATAAAGGCTCTGCAATAACATCTGGTAATAATTGCACCAGCGCTTTAATTTTTTGTGGCGTATATGTAAAAGTGCCAAGAAAACTGGCAAGAGATGTTCCAAAAATAAAAAAAGGGAAAAACGCTAAAAGCCCCGACAGCGCGACATGACTAGCAAAAGCACTTCCATTATCACGCCAATAATGGCTTACTGCATCAATAAGAATACGATAGCCATACCCAAAGATATTCCTTAACAAATCTCAATACTTTCTGGTAATATTCTTTTTTGGTCTCTACAAGTTTTATTAAAATCATAAAAATCTAAAAATAAATATCTCTTAATATAAAGGGCGATAATCAATACGGTCAAGTCTCACTTATGTACCAAAAGGGAAAACAACAAATCAAAAAATTTTTATACATTAAAAGCCCAAAATGCTAAATATCAATATAGATAAAACATTGATATTACAAATAAAACAGATGATGCATTTCTATAAAACTACATTAAGCAACCTTTGATTCCGCAAACTTGAATACACTCTCAATAATCTTTTGTGATTTCAAAACACACCAACCACCGCTGAAAAACAATCTAAGCATAAATATACCACACGATATAATCCAGAAATAATCATTAAGCACAAAAAGCAAAATACTGCATTATACTAAACTTTCCTATCCGTTAAAGGAGAAGTTCTATATTCCGTAATTGCTTTGTACATTCCTATGCGCTAAATAACCATCTTGCCGCCATAACAGTTCTTGAACGTCTCTTTCCTACACGAATACATTGATTTATAAAGATAACATATGTTTTCCATGTTGAATGAGAACGCCTAGTACTATAGGATTTCCTCATTTCAACCTTGCTCATAAATCAGTCAATTTACCGCCTTTTCCCTTACGCGTCACAAAAAGAGTTAACATGTGGATAAACCATTCAAGTAAAGAAGTATAAAGACTTCTCATCGCCCATTGTCATGCAAAAGCCATCGCAACATCGGGAATTTGCAAACAAAATAATAACCGCTAATTATGCCTTGCAGATATCAAGAAAATGATAGCTATAGATCTCACATGATATCATTCAAATGAAAAAATCTCTTGTTTTTATTCACTTTCTTTAGAAAGACCATGGCGCCCAAAATCGGGAGCATCAATTTCCTGCCCCGCATCAATAATACTACGGCGCACAGCACGCGTGCGTGTAAAAAAGTTAAACAATGTCTCACCATCTCCCAAACGAATTGCCTGTTCTAAAGAAGTAAGTCCTTCACTAAAACGGCTCAACATTTCTAAAATAGCATCCTTATTATGTAAACAAATATCACGCCACATAACAGGATCAGAAGATGCCAAACGAGTAAAATCACGAAAACCTGAAGCAGAATAAGCAATCACTTCTGAATTAGTCACCTTTTCTAAATCACTTGCTGTTCCAACAGTATTATAAGCAATCAAATGCGGCAAATGAGAAACAATCGCCAACACAAGATCATGATGTTTAGGCTCCATTTTTTCAACGCGTGCACCACAAGCTTCCCAAAACGCTGTCAATTTCGCAACAGCCGTAGCATCACTTTCAGCAAAAGGTGTTAAAATACACCAGCGATTCATAAACAAATCAGCAAAACCAGCATCAGGTCCTGAATATTCTGTTCCGGCAATCGGATGGCCAGGAATAAAATGAACCGTTTTGGGCAATAAAGGTGCCATTTCCGCAATAACCAACGCTTTTGTAGAACCAACATCACTCACAATTGCCCCTAGTTTTAAATGATCAGCAATATTTTTTGCCACCTCAGCACTTGCTCCAACAGGAACAGAAACAATAACAAGATCTGCGTCTTCAACCGCTTCTGCATTATCAGTTGTATAAAAATCCCCAAGTTCCAATTCACGCGCTCTTTTCAATGTTTCTTGACGACGTGTCGCAATAGAAATCTGAGCTGCAAGATTCTTCTTTTTAATTACCCTTGCTAAAGAAGAACCGATCAGACCAATACCAATAAGAGCTATTTTTTCGAACCGAATATGGAACATCTTTCACCTTTAAAGACTTCGTGAAAATAGTCATAAAGCAACAATTTTTCTGCCTGTTTGTTCAAAAGTTATCTACCAAACATTTTTAAAACCACAACCCGACAAAAAACAAATAACAAGATCACGCGGCTACCTAATAATTCCCTGCGCAATCAACCAACAAATTACTTTTTACCTGGAAAACATACTTAAAAATAGTAAGGAGAACTGTACCATCAAGCCCTAAAATTTGTCAATTCTTGCTTATAAACATGTATCATGTGACACAAATAATCTCCTTTAAATTCTTGAGCCAAAACAACAACCACTCCATATAAAACAGCATCTTTTTATTTCAAACCGAATAGAAAGCATCTTTCACCTTAAAAAAACTCTGTAAAAACAGTCATAAAACCACAATTTGTCCGAAAATAGCCAAAAAATGTAAGAAGATCTCACTTCTTCGCACAATGGACCAAGCTTCAGCACCTCTTTTAACCGCAACAATCAATACAGATTCCTCAACTATTAAAATATACTCAATAAATCATGTAAAAAAATATCGCCATTTTAAAAGCATTCTTTCTCTTCTCCATACCGTAAAATCAAACAAATGCGGAGCAAAATTGACTCTACCAACAAAGAAGTTTTGCAAGTAATAACAGAACATTCTTGTTATGAGACAAACGCATAAATGAAATCAATATTCACCTCTCATCAAACCTATAAAAACAAACACTCTTTCTTCTCATAGATCTCTTATTTTCATCAAATAGATTATATGAATAATAGGTACAACAAATTGATTTATAGTGGTATTTTCGTCTTACAACTTAAATAAGACACCTAAATTTTGTAAGATTTTTTCACCTCAAAGCCTATTTTATGGTGAATCAATCAAAATCATTCACTTTCCCATCACAAGCAACGTTGGCAATGTAAATAAAAATCATTGAAAAAAGAAGGAAAATGCCTCTTACTAAAGACTCTCAAATGCCAAAAACTGTCGTAGCATTAAAAGCAGACAAATAAGATGCTGTGAGGTTGCTTCTTCATAAGCATAAAGATGATGTTAGCCTTTATACCATTCACAAACAGCGCTGTGAAATGGACTTAAAAGCATTAAAAGAATTTTATAAAAACAACCACTGTGATAATTGTCTTGCAGCCTTCTATCTCCCAGCATTCTATGCTTTGTGAGGAATATGCTCCCATTAGAGAGAGTAAAAAGCAAAAGCCTGCAACAATGTATAATTTCTATTATTAAATAGAAATAGATGGTAATAAGTTTGGAGTTTTATGCCTTGATATTCTCCTTAAATAAGGTTGTTTCCCGTTTCAGATATCCTTCTGATAAATACAAATCCTATCAAATCTCCTATGAGAGAAACCACTATCATTCAAAAATAAATAAGTCTTACGAGAAAAAGTTTTAAGCTTTCATAAATACAACTTAATATTTTAAGCAGCCATTTGGCGCCGTGCAACAATTGTAAGCCCCAGCAAGGCTTGACGAATGATAGCTTCACTCAAAAGTGGGTTTTTACGGCTCTCTAAAACAGCTGTTTGAATTTTTTCCATAGCATAAGAAATATGTTCTAATTTCCAATATCTTAAAGCTTGCTCGACGATTTTTTTCCGCTGAAAAAAAATTGGTGGTCGTGCCTGAGCAACCACAACAGAAGGAGATTTCCTTTCCACCTCCACTTGATAACGCAACAGCTGCAATTGTTGAAAATGCCTTTGTGCTGTACTTAAAATAAAAAAAACTGTTCCATGCTGCGTTACATGTTGGCTAAAATGCATCTCAAAATTTCTGATATCTCCCAATAAAAGAGCATCAACCACTTCATCGAGAGAAACAGCACTTACATTACTTACAACAGCTTTCACATCTTCAAGAGTTATATGTCTCTCTGAAGCATAAAGACAAAGCTTTTCTAATTCACTGCGAGAAACAAGACGATCGCCCCCCAAACTTTCATGCAACCACTTGCGTGCATCTAAAGAAAGGGTCTTCTTAAAATAACCTAAAACCTCATCCATCAGACCATCAAGAGAACGAGCATCATCAGCAAAACAGGGCAAAGCCATTGCCTTTGATGCCGTTTCAATGATATTGCGCAAGCCCGTTCCTTTTTTCAAATCCCCTGCTTCAATAAGAATAAAACTTTTTTCCGGTGGTTCCTCAATGAGGAGTTTCAAAGCTGTGAGAAAACCTTTTTGGTTAGCAGCATTAGAAATCCATATTAAACGATCACCGCCAAACAGCGATAAAGTACGTGCTTCATTTCCCAAACGAGCAGGATCTTTATCAATCTCAGCAGCCTCTAAACGAACCGTTGAAAATGGATCATCTATTGCGACCTGTGTAAGCTTAGCAAAGCGCTGTGCAGTTTCACAAACAAGACCGCGATCCGGTCCATAAATAAGAACAATAGGAAAAGCACGTGAAAGACGTGTTAAAAAATGACCAACTTCATGCGCTTTTTTCTGAGCCAAAATATTAATCCATTAACAGTTCATCATCATCAAGAGCTTCCCCGCGAACTTTTTGAAACATGCCAATTAAATCATTTACATTCAATCCCTTGCGCTCTTCTTGACAGACATCCAAAATCACTTTACCATCATGCAACATCAATGTACGATCTCCATGATCAAGCGCCTGACGCATAGAATGTGTCACCATAATAGTTGTTAATTTTTTCTCTTCAACGATTTTTTCGGTCAGTTGCATTACAAAATCAGCCATTCTAGGATCTAATGCTGAGGTATGTTCATCAAGCAATAAAACATCCGCATAGGCTAAAGTTGCCATCACAAGACAAACTGCTTGGCGTTGTCCTCCTGACAAACTATCCATAGGATTATGAATATATGCCTCAAGACCAATGCCTAATTGAGCAATTTCATTTCTAAAAAATTGCCGTTTTTCATGATTTAAGGCTGAACGCAAACTACGGCGACTCCCGCGAAGAGCAGCAAGAGCCAAATTTTCTTCAATTGTTAAAGAACCGCAGCTTCCCATTAATGAATCTTGAAAAACACAAGCAATCTTCCCTGCTCTCTCACTGACTGATTGCCTAGAAACATTTTGTCCATTGATAACCACTTTTCCTGTTGTGGGCAGAATTGCGCCAGCTAACACACTAAGCAAAGTTGATTTACCAGCCCCATTTGATCCAATAACCGTAACAAAACTACCCCGATCAATTTTGAGATTAATATCAATTAAAGCCTGTTTTTCTAATGGGGTTTGCGGTTTAAAAGTAACACTGACATGAGAAAACTCAATCATATTTACATCTCCCCCAATAGTGCGGTATAACAAGAGCAGCAACAACGAGTAGCGCAGTGATCAACTGGAGATCTGTCGATGTATCAATACCAATACCGTTTGCCTCAAAAGCAAATTGCACAGCAACTCGATAAAGGACAGATCCAATAATACAGCTTACAATAATCCAAAAAATATTGCGTGTACGAAAGAAAGTTGCCCCAATAATAACCGCCGCTAAACCAAAGACGATTGTACCAGCTCCACCAGTAATATCAGTAGCAATGGCAGTTTGGATATAAAGAGAACCTCCAAGCGCAACACAAGCATTGGAAAGTCCCATACCAAAATAAATCAACGCTGAGGTATGAACGCCTTGCGCAGTAGCCATCCGTGGATTAGCTCCCATTGCACGCATAGCAAGACCTATTTCACTTTCCAAAAAGCGCCAGATCAAGAATGCCACCAGCAGCAATACAGCACCAACGAAAAGAGGACGCACCAAGATATCAGGTAAACCAAATAGATTATAAAAAGGTGTTAAAGCCGTGTCAGAAAGCGCCAAATTAATATTAGAGCCTCCCATAATCCCCATAATACGAAGATTAACCGTATAGAGTGCTGACATTGTCAAAATAGAAGCCAAAAGGTTTAAAATGCCAAAACGCAAATTGAGCAAAGCTGTTACCAAACCTGCCACCATACCTGCAAAAAAAGCGCATGCCATAGCAACCCACGCATTGAAACCTAAAAGTATCAATACACCACAAACACAGGATCCAAGAAGAAACGAACCATCAACAGTTAAATCCGGAAAATCCAAGACGCGAAAGGAAAGATACACCCCTATAGCAACAAAAGCATAAATAAGGCCTAATTCCATAGCGCCAGAAAAGGCAAACACACTCATCCAAAGACTAACCCCATTAAAAATTAACGTATTTTTATCGTATTAATATGACATCAATGCAAGATTACTGAAGAATTTTCGTTGCGCGTTCTATCACTGTCTGTGGAATAACAATACCAACTTTTTGTGCTGCTTTCATATCAATTCTAATATCATTATTAGCCGCTTGTACAACATCAATATCCCTAGGTTTTTCACCCTTTAAAATACGCACAGCCAATTTTCCAGCCTCAACTCCTACATCATAGAAATTGACTCCCTGTGTCATAAAAGGACCACGCCCAATAGAATTAGCATCAACAGTAAAGAGAGGCGTATTTGTTTCCTGTGTAACTTGTACTGCACCTTCTAAAACAGAAAGAACCGTATTATCAGCAGGAACAAAAATGATATCCACTTTACCAGCTAAAGCCCGTGTTGCTGCTTGAATATCAGAAGGTTTAGGTGCCGATGAGGGAATGATTTCAATTCCCACTTTATTTGCTGCATCCTTTAATGCCTTTAACGTTGCAACAGAATTGGCTTCAGATGCGTTATAAAGAAAACCAATTTTTTTAAAATCTGGCTTTACTTCTTGCAAAAGTTTAATGCTCCCCTCCACATCTATACGATCAGAAGATCCGGTAACATTGCCACTAGGCTTAGTAAGTGAAGAGACTATTTTGGTTCCAATAGGATCAGAAATTGCAGCAAAAACGATGGGAATTGTTTTTGTTGCCGCAACCATTGTTTGTGCTGAAGGCGTAGTTATTGCTACAATAACATCGGGTTTATCACCAGCAAATTTACGTGCAATTTGTGTTGCTGTAGAAATATTGCCCTGTGCTGATAAAAAAGTCAGTTCAAAATTTTTACCCTGCTTATAACCATTTTCAGCCAAAGCATCCACAACGCCCTTGCGAACAGCATCCGCAGCAGGATGTGCCATAATTTGTGTTAATTGCAACTTTAATATGTTTAATGTGATCAGCCGCTTTTACAAAGCTATTCATGATAAAAACAGTTGCAATAACAACCCATAATATATTGACTCTTTTCAACATTTTACTCCGCCCCTCTTTTACTCCAGTGAAAGAGGGGCTAACTTATTGAAAAGTACTACCAAAATCAATCTTTATTTTTATTTTTGAAATATTTACAAAATAAATCAAACCGACATGTTATTTTTTTGTTGCAATTCGCTAAAGCCTACGCCATACAGGCAGCATCTGAAGCAGAAAATGTTTCGAATCGGTGAGCGGGTGTAGCTCAGGGGTAGAGCACAACCTTGCCAAGGTTGGGGTCGTGGGTTCGAATCCCATCGCCCGCTCCATTTTTGTATTGGTAGATTAATTCTTACGAGTTGTAGCTTGCCAGCAGGTTTTGTATATTTTGAACTAGGTTTTGTACCAATTTATTTTGTTTCACATGATTTTTAAGGAGTTCTCAAAGGGGCTTCAAAGGCCTTTCAAAGGTCATTTAAAACCCCTTTCATGAATCTTTTTTCATCTCTTAAAAATCACAATTGGTAATAATCCGTTCCTTTGCCGGAATCGCATTATTTGAGAAGCAGCATGAATAAAAAGATATCTCTTCTTTTAGCATAAACTGTGTGATAGCTTTTCGATTTTCTGAGACATTATTAAAAAACAAAAGAAATGTTTGAGAAACTGGATAAACATTATCCTATTGCTGTTCTGCGCCCAAAGTGCAAATATTGCGCTTTGATTTTATCAGAAATCATGACTGATTAAAGGAGTCTAACTTATCAGCGGATTTTGTAGCAATTTACTTTTTTCAAAGTTTTTTAAAGAATCTTCAATTATTTTCAAAGACCTTTCAAAACCTCCCCTCATTTTTACGCTCAAATTTCGATTTTTGTAGTTTTTCGTTCTTTTTAGCAATTTTAGGTATCAAAATCCAATGTGACGAAATTCTCACTTTAATGGAAAAAATTATTAAAAAACTAAGTTATAAAGAATTATACCTCTTCCCATAGAGTGAAAATCGCGTATTAAAGAGCACTTGTTTTTATACATTTTTATAGAACTATGGATAATATAACGACGAAACATACACAAAGCAGAGCAGAAAATTTGTTCACATCAATTATTTCATACATCTTTCCATAATTCATAGAAATGGTGCAAGGGGCCTCGTCCTTTTCCTACTTGCAAAGCCGTTGCCGCAGATAAAGCCCCATGCAAATAGTCTTTTGCTTGTCTAACTGCACAGAGCAAAGGTTGTGTTGGCAATAAAGCTGCAATTGCAGCAGAAATAGTACAACCCGTACCGTGATCATGAGTAGTCATAAGCCGTACAGCTTCAAGCATAACAAGCTCCTCACCATCACAATACAGATCTGGACTAGAACAATCATGATTGTCCATAGTTTTTTGGGCTAGGGTACTCAAATGTCCCCCCTTCAACAGTACAGCATTACAACCAAGTGCCAAAAGTTGTGGAGTATATTGGTACATAGCGTCTAACGACCATTGCACCCCACATCCCAACAATAGAGCTGCCTCCGGTAAATTGGGCGTGATCAAAGTTGCCATGGGAACAAGAATATCACGCATGATTTCAATGGTATCAGGCTGTAAAAGAACATCACCACTTTTTGCGACCATAACGGGATCAAAAACAATGAAGCGCGCTTTATGATAAGCAAGGCGCTCTGCAATAACCTCAGCAATCTGAGCATTCGCCACCATACCAATTTTAACAGCATCAACATGAATATCCTCAAAAACTGCATCAATTTGATCAGCAACAAAAGAAGCATCCAAGGCTTGAAAAGCACGCACGCCTTGCGTATTTTGCGCAACGACAGCTGTAACCACACTCATACCGTAAGTTTTCATGGCTGAAAAAACTTTTAAATCCGCGTGCATTCCAGCGCCACCCGAAGGATCACTCCCAGCAATAGATAAAATCCGTGGAATAAAAAGCTTATTTTGATTTTCTTGTCGTTCCATCAACCTTTTTTCCTTATGTTATTAAAGATCGGAAAATAGGTTTCCGAAAATAGCCTTTTGAAAAAATAGAAAGAAAGATGTTTTCTCGTATAAATTACGTTATATATCCAATCTTCTTATAAATATAAAATGGGAAAGTATAGTGCTCATCCTTCGTTCTCTTCTTTTTACCTTCGCTTTTTATACAACAACTTTTGTACAAATGATTCTTTATGCGCCTGTTTATTTTTTAATGCCACGCAAAAAAGCTTGGATTGTTCCAAAAACATGGGCGCGTGTTACTCTTTTTTTGCAAAAATACATCGCTGGTACAACCTATGAAATTGAAGGTTTAGAAAATCTCCCCAAAGGAGCCTATATCATCGCTCCAAAACATCAATCTGCATGGGAAACTTTTGGTCTTGTCCCTCACTTGGATGACCCTGCTCTTATTCTAAAACGTGAACTGACATGGATTCCACTTTTTGGCTGGTACATGGCAAAAACACAAATTATCCCCATTAACCGAACAACACCTATCAAAGCCCTAAAAACCATCCTACAAAAAGCCAAAGAAAAAGCAAAACAAGGGCGCCAAATCCTCATCTTTCCCGAAGGGACACGCCGACAGCCAGGCCAAGAACCAGATTACAAATCAGGAATTGTTGCTCTCTACAATGAACTCGAACTTCCAGTTGTTCCCATTGCCCACAATGCTGGTTTATATTGGCCACGAGGCAATTTTCGCCGTTATCCTGGAACAATTCGCGTTCGCATCCTTCCCTCCATAGAGGCTGGTTTAAGCAAACGTGATTTTCTAAACCAACTCGTTCAAAAAACAGAAAAAGCCTGTGATGAACTGCTTTTATTAGCAGCTGAAGACCCTAGTCCTCCTCCACTACCAGCTTGTGCTATTAAAAAGCTTCAAAAGCTCAAAGATTATAATCAAGATATTGATTTATAAAACAATAATCACTTTTTATATAAAGTTCAAAGTACCAAAGACAGGTGTATTTTCCATCTTACTCTCCTATAAGGAAACATCAAAAAATTTGCTTGCAGCTTATTTTAAGAGAAAGCAATTTCTGAACAAAAGATTGTAAATAAAAATTAAATACATTTACCATAAACTGTCTCAATACAAGAACCGTTGCAATATTGGAAGTTACTAAATAGAATATAACGACAGTCTGTACATCTATAAACATAAAAATGGTGGACTATATATTATATATTTACAAGCCGTATTAAAAGATGGGGTGGAGGATAAAATGAAAAATCTCTTTAAAGGAAATGCGTAAATAAACAGTACAATAGCATGCTCTTCTGCCATGAAGAACATGATCAACACAAGGTCAAGCATTGCGCAATGTCCATTATTGAAAAGATATTGCTGGGAAGCTGCAAACCATAAAGTTGAATACAAAGGGGAAAATAAAGAATGATAATATTTCTATCTCAGCAGAAAAACGCATACAGTATGAACCATCTGCCCTCTCTATCATAGACTTAAAAGCTTTTTGGACTCAATTAAAACAGTTCTCAATCATTGATAAGAAGATATTGGATTTAAACTTAATGCAACGACTCTTTACAAATCTTTTTTTGTCTTTCATTTTGAGCTTGACCAGCACTTTTGCTTTGTCTGCGCCCTTTATATCTGTTGATGTTACAACGGGTCGTATTTTAGCACACAATCAAGCTTTTGAGCGCTGGTATCCAGCCTCCTTAACAAAATTAATGACCGCTTATGTCATTTTCCGCGCCATGAGTACAGGGGAAATTTCGGCTAACAAACAGATTACTCTTAGCCAATATGCCGCAAAAGCTCCACCACACCGTTCAGGCTATAAAGCCGGTTCTGTCCTCACCCTTGATACAGCCTTAACCATTACTTTGACAACTTCGACCAATGACCTTGCTATCGCTATGAGTGAAGCGGTTGCCGGTTCACAAGAAGCTTTTGTACAAAAAATGAATGCTGAGGCCCAACGTTTAGGAATGATTGGTACGCATTTTGCCAATGCAAGTGGATTGCCAGACCAACAAAATTATTCCACAGCACGCGATATTGCTCTTTTAGCAATTCACATTCGTCGTGAATTTCCTCAATATGCCCATTATTTCTCTATTCCTGCTATTGATTTTGGAAACAAACGAAAAGTTCAATCCAATTCAAACAATCTCATTGGTCGTTTTAATGGCATAGATGGTATGAAAACAGGCTTTATTTGTGCCTCTGGTTTTAATCTTGTCGCCTCTGCCACCCGCAATAAACGCACAATTATTGCTGTCATTTTAGGAGCAAACAATGTAAGTGAAAGAGAAGAAAATGCCGCACAACTACTCGAAACAGGTTTTTTATATAAAGGAACACCCCAATTAACACTGGCAACATTAAAACCTTATGGTACAAACAGAACGCAAGTCAACGATATGAAACAGCAAATGTGCACTCCTGAAGCCATAAAGATGCATGCAAATTCTTATGACGATCAAGGAAAGGTTATTTTTACTTCACCTTTTATTACGGATCCCCCCCTCTTCATACTTCCTTTACAAGTACGACTCATTAGTGCACCACAGGAACCCACAATCGCAGTAAAATCTCTAAAAAAACTTTACATTCCGCATAAAAAACCAACAAACAGCTCTATAAAAAAGGCCGCAAACTACGGTCGATGATAAACATGAAAATAAAGCGCATTCCCCTCACGCTTATTACCGGCTTTTTAGGTTCTGGCAAAACAACTTTGCTCAACAAAATGCTACGCGATCCTCTTTTGGCTGATTGTGCTGTAATCATCAATGAATTCGGTGAAGTAAGTATTGATCATCTTCTCGTTGAAAAAACGACAGAAGGAATTATTGAACTTGCTAATGGCTGCTTATGCTGCAATTTACGCAGTGATCTTATCGATACATTAACTGATTTAGTGAATCGCGCTCAAACGGGCAATCTCAAGCAACTCAATCGTATCATCATTGAAACAACAGGGATAGCTGATCCAGCGCCTATTTTACAAGCTCTTTTAAGCCACCCATTGTTAATGCAAACATTATCGATTGAAACTGTTCTTGCAACATTTGATACCTTAAATACACTTTCCATACTCGAACGCTATCCTGAAATACACAAACAATTAGCACTTGCTGACAAAATTATTCTCACCAAAACAGACCTTACCAATCCTAAAGTGCTTTCAAATACACTGCTTAAGACACTCAAAACAATAAACCCTATGGCACAAATTATCGATGTCCACTCTGACCATTGCTATTCAAATGCATTAATAAGCAAAACATTATGGGATGAAAAAGCAGAAAATACACAACCCCAACAAAGACGCTCTTTTGCTTCCCATAATCATACACATCACTCAACTGTCCAAGCTTTTTCATTAGACTGTAAAGAACCTATAGATTATACTACTCTTCACAATTTTTTGGATCTCCTAAACGACTCTTATGGCGCAAAAATATTACGTATTAAAGCAATTATCGCCTTGCGTGATGACCCACACCGCCCACTTGTTTTACACGGTATACAGACATTTTTTCATCCACCAATAAGGCTTTCAGCATGGCCAAAGGGAACAACACAAACACAGTTTGTCATCATGGTCGATGATGTTGAAAAAGAAGCAATAGAAAAACTTTTCAATGCCTTTTTTAACAAGCCAGCAATAGATACCGCAGATAAAACCGCTATAATGGATAACCCTCTGATTATCCCAGGCATGAAATTCTAATCTTCACTCCCATTTTTTAAGAAAAAAAATCTTTAATGAACAACAGAAATACCTTTCAAAAAGGCTTTATTATATTACACCAAAAGCGCTAACATATTATTTGATCTCTTTTCTCATAAAAGTTGAAAATTCTTGCTCCTCACCAATCTATAATCAAATTGATTCCTCTTTTATGGAAACATGCTCCTCACGAAAAAGAGAGTGCCCAAAAACACCATTATGTTTCCAATTCACACAGTTTTTTCAAAGAACATTCCTCAAGACACCTAAACCCATTTCATAACAAAATCCATAGATGGTATAATAGTAAATCCATTGTACACCACCATCTTTACATGCATAAAGGTACAAGCTTGTAGCACCATATTATTTCAGCCCACAATGCTATACTATAATAACCCTTGCATTTGAGACGCGTTCATAACAAGAATTTTATTTCCTATCTTCAAATGTTTTATCCACACGCCAATCTCACTTGTGATCGTTGAGAAAATCATTGTGAGTGATTTAACATGAGAGAAATCTGAAATAAAAGAAGCTTACAGTATGAGAATCTCTCATCTAGGTTGCAAAACAATAAAATATGATAAATCAGCCTCTTTATCTTGAATAAATTCTACCTGTCAATCACTTATGTGATTCACTTTATAGAGTTAGCGGAAAATCCTTGCCCAAATATTCCGCTTAAACCATATAGTTTTTCATTTAGTTTATGCAAAAAAACTCATCCATGACATGGTATTTTTAATATACGTGAACACACCTCATATCACCGTACTGAAAAACACTATTTTACAGCATGAGTAATACACAAAATAAAGTATCCCAAAAGAAGTAAAGAGTTCTTTTTACTTCTATGGGAAAGATCTCCATTTTACGAGAAAATGATAGTCAGGGCGTTAGAGCGCTCGAAGTTTTATTAAGACCACGATTAAAAACGTAACGTTTTTCATAAACCTCAATTGTTGGGGGTATACGATTTTCTTCAAAAAGATCATACCCTTCCTTCAGCATAACCCAAAACTGATAATGAGGATCAGATTTATGGCGATCCATATTAGCATCGGTCATACGGAAAGGAAAAGCCTGCAACTGAAATTCTCTTTGTCCACCTCTAAAAGCATCACGTGCAAAAGCATAAATCTGTGCCATATTCTTATCACTCATGGAATAACAACCAGCGGAAAAACAAGAACCATGTACCATAAGATTACTTCCTGTTCGTCCATGGGCTTGATCATAGAGGTTAGGAAATCCTATATTAAAAGAAAGATAATATTTCGAATAAGGATTCATTTGGTTTGCACTAATGGTGTAAAAACCCTCCGGTGTTTGAAGATCCCCTTCTTTATATTTAGGTCCAAGTTGACCAGACCACTTGCAAATGCCATAACGCGCCATCAGCACAAAAGGCCCTGAACGGGATTGCTTCCAAATTTCGGCAATATTTTCTTGCTTAAAAAACCGCATCATAATTGGCGCATAAGGATCAATATCATATAAAACCATTCTATTTTGAATTTCTTGGGGAAGAGGCTGTTCAACTTTAGAGCGAATAGAAGCTGGCAATCTCCCCTCACATGCTGTCAGTATCCCCATTGCAAACAACACACACATTGCGATGAATCTGTTGCATATCATCGAATAAAACTCCAATCCATCCCTTATAAAAACGACTTATGTTAAAGATCGACCAATCTGAAGATATTTTTCCCAACGCTCTTGTTTAAGAGTTTCGCCATCTTTTCCAGCCATATCCTTTAAAGCCTCTGCAATAACTTCGCCTGTTTCATCAATCACAATCTCTTTACCTCGATGTGCTCCTCCTAAAGGCTCAGGAACAATGCCATCAATAATTTTAAACCGATATAAATCTTGAGCAGTAATACGCATATTCATTGCAGCATCTTTTGCACGAGCTGGATCGCGCCATAAAATAGAAGCTGCTCCTTCTGGAGAAATAACAGAATAAATCGCATGTTCTAACATATAAACTTTGTTAGCAGCAGCAATTGCTATCGCTCCCCCTGAACCACCTTCTCCAATAACGACCGAAACAACTGGAACTTTTAGACGCAACGTTGCTGCTGTTGATTGAGCAATTGCTTCTGCTTGACCGCGTTCTTCAGCGCTCACCCCAGGATAAGCGCCTGCGGTATCAACAAAAGTAAGAAGTGGCAAACCAAAACGGTCAGCCATTTCCATAATACGTACGGCTTTACGATAACCTTCCGGACGAGCGGAACCAAAATTATAGCGCAAACGTGTTTGCGTATCATGACCTTTCTCTTGACCTATGTAAGCAACAGCTTCTCCCCTAAAGCGTGCAAATCCGGCTTGGATAGCTTCATCTTCAGCAAATTTTCGATCTCCTGCCAAAGGTGTCACATCACTTAGCAAACGCGCAGAATAATCCATAAAATGGGGACGATCAGGATGGCGAGCCACTTGTGTTTTTTGCCATGGCGATAATTTGTTATAAATATCGCGTAATGCTGTTTGAGAACGCACTTCAAGGCGTGCAATCTCATCACTCATATCAAGGCTGCCCTCTTCTTGAGAAATCTGTTTTAATTCAAGAATTTTCCCATCAAGATCAGCAACTGGTTTTTCAAAATCAAGATAATTATACATTGGTACTCAACTTATTTGGTGTCACTTATAATCCGTTTTATAAAGTATTTTTCAAAAACATTACTTTTTCTTTACTAAGCCTTCTTCTCATCGGCAAGAGGATGATGTTCATTAACGAGACGATAAAGCCCTGCTTCCAATACATGGGTATAAATCTGGGTGGTCGCAATATCAGAATGACCTAACAAATGTTGAACAGCACGCAAATCAGCACCATTTTGCAAGAGATGACTAGCAAAAGCATGGCGTAATACATGGGGAGAAAAGCCGTCACTTTTTATTCCTGCTCTTGTAGCGAGACTTTTCAACTCTCGTGCCACAACTTGTCGAGCAATATAGCCTGTCTGAGAATGAGCCGGAAAAAGATAAGGGCTTTTTGCATCCTTTCCCTGATCACGCAACTTCAACCACTGCAAAAGAACTTGATATGCTTTTTTTGATAACAGCACCATTCGTTCTTTTTTGCCCTTACCACGAACTAAAATACTATATCCCTGCCCTCGAACAGCCTGTACTGGAAGACTGACCAGTTCACTAATACGTAGCCCTGTTGCATAAAGCATTTCAATCAATAACTGAAGACGCAATGCACGCAAATAATCTTTTGACCCCTCATCTGCTTGGACAACTTCTACTTGCGCCCAATCAAGCAATTTCGTTACCATATCTTCACTGATGATTTTTGGCAAAGGACGTCCCTGACGAGGTGCATCAATATTATGGGAAGGATCATCTTCTCTCAATCCTTCAGCATAAAGAAACTGATAAAATTGACGCAAAGTCGATAAACGACGCGCCTGTGAAGACGCTGCACAACCAAGAGTGTGCATAAGCGATAAAAGGCCAATTAAATCTTCTTTTTGTGCAGAAAAAAGTGACACAGATTGTGACAACAATACACCTTCAGCCCACTGTAAATCATGTTTATAAGCAGCAAGTGTATGGTCACAAGCACCTCGTTCAGCACTCATCATTTCAAGAAAACGATCTATCATAGTATCACTTTTCATTTCCTTGATCCACTTTTGAAGAAAGATTCAATGAATCCAAAGGGACATCAACATACATATCTACAGTTACTGGCTTAACAAAAATGACAAGAGCAATCATGATACTAAAAAGGATAACAAAGGAAATAAAAAGAATCATTAAAAATCTGGTCAATGTTGGCATAAGGCAATAAACTCTCTCCAGAACTATTTCACACTTGAATTATGCCTTACAAAGATTAACAGGAATTGACTTTAAAGCAGATAAATGCCGAAATAAGTTATGGACAATAATCGACCTAAACATATCCCGATGACACAAATAAAAAGTCAGCTCTTATCATCTCTTGATAAACGCGCCCTTGTCTTTGTTGGTCTGATGGGTGCAGGCAAATCAGTAATCGGCAAACGGGTTGCTACCATGCTTCGTTTACCTTTTTATGATTCTGATCATGAAATCGAAAAAGCTTCAAAAATGACTATCACCGAACTCTTTAAAATTTATGGTGAATCAGAATTCCGCGCTCTTGAACAACGTGTTATTCTCAACCTCTTAAAAAAAAGTCCTCTGGTTTTAGCAACAGGTGGGGGAGCCTACATAAATCAAAATATCCGAAAAGTGATTCATCAAAATGGTATATCTATCTGGCTTAAAGCCGACCTTGATATTCTCATGCAACGTGTCTCAAAGCGCAAAACGCGACCACTTCTCCAAACAGAAAACCCTAAGGAAACCATGAAAAAACTCATGGAACAGCGCTATCCTATTTATGCAAAGGCAAACTTAACAATTAACAGTCATAAAGAAAGCCGTCTTACCGTCGCAAAAAATGTCATACGGTCTATAAAACACTATCTCGATACAGAAAATAACCATAGGAACAACTAGTATGCAAACCAAAACCGTTACTGTTAAACTGGACAAACACAGTTACGATATCATCATTGGACCAGATCTCATTGCGCAAGCTGCTTTACAGATTAAGCATTCTCTCCACCAAACAGATTCTCATCAAACACGTTTGGCGATTGTTACAGATACAAATGTTGCATCCCTCTATTTAGAGACATTACAAACAGAATTAACCAAAAATAAAATTCATACTGTTCCAATCGTTGTGGAAGCAGGAGAACAATCGAAATCATTTTCAACCCTGCAAAGCGTCATTGATAAAATTCTTGCTGCACGTCTAGAGAGAGGAGACTGCGTTATTGCTTTTGGTGGTGGCGTCATTGGTGATTTGGCAGGATTTGCCGCAAGTATTATCCGCCGCGGCATGAACTTCATTCAAATGCCCACAACACTGCTTGCACAAATTGACTCCTCTGTTGGAGGAAAAACGGGTATTAATAGCCAATATGGTAAAAATCTTATTGGCACTTTTTATCAACCGCGATGTGTTATTGCTGACACTTGTATTCTTGATACATTACCACGGCGCCAATTTCGTGCTGGTTATGCAGAAATGGTCAAATATGGTCTCATTAATCAGCCTGATTTCTTTGACTGGCTTGAAAAAAATGGACAAAAAGTTTTCTCAAATGGCCCTATACGAACAGAAGCCATTGTTCGCTCATGTCAATTTAAAGCCGATATTGTAGCGCGCGATGAATACGAAACGGGAGAACGTGCACTCTTAAACCTTGGTCATACATTTGGGCACATGCTTGAAACAGCAACCGCTTATGACTCAAACCGTTTAATCCATGGTGAAGCCGTAGCAATTGGGATGATTCTAGCGCACCAGTTTTCCGCACAACTAAATTTAATAGATCCCCTACTCACACAGCGCATTGAATCTCATTTTAAAGCCGTAGGATTGCCTACACAACTAAAAGATATCGTAGGTACACTCCCAAACGCTGAAACACTGATGACTTTCATTGCTCAAGATAAAAAGGTCTCGCAAAACAACTTAACGTTCATCTTAACACGCGGACTTGGACAATCATTTATTGCGAAAAATGTTTCATCAAATGCAGTTTTGACCTTTTTGGAACAAAAATTGACGGAAATTCGTTAATTCATATTGAATATAATTGATTCGTTTTTATACTTCTATTAAAGAAAGAGATATGATGATGTCTGCGTAGCTCAGTAGGATAGAGCACAGGATTCCTAAAGAAATTGGGCGCATTGAGGAGAAATCCTCAAAGTGGATCTGCTCAAATTCGGGGAAAGCTTCATGGGAGACCATATGCCAATCCCGAGCCAAGCCTCTCTGTTATAAGGGAAGGAAGGTGTAGAGACTGAACGGGCAGCACCTAAAGAGCGTGAGCTTTACGGTGAAGAGACAGTCCAGACCACAAACAGCTTTTAACGCTGGCGGTGAAAATCGAAGTGGTATGAATCCTGGGGTCGCAGGTTCGAATCCTGCCGTGGACACCATCATATCAGTCAAATTATTCTTGGTGCAATATAGGGAAGCATTATGAAAAAAACTCTACATATTTTAGGATTTTTGGCCGCTTCAAGTTTATTAATTTTTAACTCAAGCAATGCCTTGGCAGGCTCTATAATTCTTGAGGTAGCAGATAATCCAGAGCCAACAACACGAACTATTACTTATCAATGTAATACAGGGGTCAGTAAAGAACGCGTTAAAGCAACCTACCACAACGCTGATAATATTTCGTTGGTTGATTTCAAATGGAAAGGTGATCGCGTTATTGCTGCTAATGTTATTGCTGCTTCTGGAGCAAAATATGCAGGAGCTCAGTATATCTGGTGGGAAAATAACAAAGAAGTTACACTTTATGATCTCGCAAATGACCCAGAAGAGAAAAAACCTATCCTCTGTAAAGATGAATCAACATTATTATTCTAAAGAATAAGAGGAATATGATGAAAAAAATTTCTTTTACACTACGGTTTTTTACCGCTTTAAGTTTATTATTATTCAGTTCAATAAATGCCTTGGCTGCTTCTTTAGTCATTGAGGTACCAGATGATCCAGCACCAATGACAGAGGTCGTTGCCTATCAGTGTAATATGGAAAAAAATAAAGAACCTATTGAAGCAACCTACTACAATGCTGGTAATATTGCTCTTGTTGATTTCAAATGGAAAGGAAAGCGCATTACCGGTTCCAATGTCATTACTGGTTCTGGAGCAAAATATGTAAGCGGACAATATGTGTGGTTGACAACGAAAAATGAAGCTTTATTTTATGATCTCATAAAAGATCCAAAAGAAGAGGATCCTATTCGCTGTGTAGAAGAAAAAATCACACAATAAATTGTATATCAAGAACTGCGCTGGTTCTCATCACATGATATTTCTTCCGATGTATGCGGTTGTTTTTTCATCTGATGTGATAAAAGAGCCAGCGGTTTTTCTGGTGTATTTTCTGAATGGTGCCGATAAGCAGCTGCTTGTGATACCAACATGGAAGCCACAGGTATCGTTACGAGTAAGAAAATCATTAATAATATTTCATGAAGCACAATATGATGATCTACGAAGATAGAATAAAGGAATGATGCAATAAGAATACTTCCAGCTCCCCAACTTGTACTGAGTGAAAGCATATGCAAACGCTTATAAAAACTGGAAAGACGTACCAATCCTATCGTTCCAATCAATGTGAGACCAGATCCTAATATTAAAAAAAACGTGACAGCAATAGCAACTACGAGTGATATATCATCTTTCATTCAATAATTTCCCCCCGCATGAGAAATTTTGCCAAGGCAATACTTGATACAGGACCTAATAACCCAATGATGAGAGGTGCTATAAAATAAATGGTTGTTCCTGAACGAAGATCAAATGTAAGAAACAAAAGAATAGTCGTTATATAAAGAGCATCTAACCCCACGATTCGGTCCTGCGCCCGTGGACCACGAATTAATCGAAACAGTGCGAAAATCATTGCCAAACTCAAAAAAAACTGGGAAATAAAAATCCCCCAATAAAGAATCATCATACTCATAAGAAAATCTCCAGAAGCAATTGCTCATAGCGTTGTTTGATAAACTGTTGATAATCATATCCATTTTTAAAATCTAAAACATGCAGTAAAAGCTCACCATTTTTTCTATTATAAGCAATCCAAACGGTTCCTGGAGTAACCGAGAGTATGCATGCTAAAATTGCCAAAGCAGTACGACTTTCAAGCAAAAGGGACACAACAATAAAACCAGACCGCTGCTTTTGAGATCTTTTAGTCAAAACAAAGCAAGCCACAGCAATATTTGAAATAATAGAATCGATAAACACACGAAAAATCAAACGAAAAACTGCACGCCAATTTTTAACAGTGATTTTTTCCGGTTCAAGAAAACGTATCACCCAACCACAAAACAAAGCAACGATAATCCCTAAAAGTAATTGACCTAAACTAAAACCATTTAAGGTCAACCACATAAAAACGATTGCAGCACTGAAAAGAGGGAAGGGACAAACATAATTCATCGGCTGATCTTTCCATTCTCAAAAGAAAAATCATCTAAAACGCTTCCAATATAGTTTTGAGGATTATATAAAGCTTTAGCTGTTTCAGACATATAATGGCTAACAGGAGCGGCTACAACAGTTATAAGAAAGCATAAAGCAAGCAGAACAGCAATAGGTGCAAATTCAATCACCTGCACACGCGGAACTCTCCCTTCAAGAGAAACCCAAAAAGTTCGAATTCCCATTCGTGTGAGAGCAATTAAAGTTGCAAAACCAGATAGAGAAACAAAAATTATAAACAGCCAATCTTGGTAAGCCGGTACAAAAACAGATAAATCTCCCTTAGTGTGGTTTAAAATTGCCATAAACATTATAAGTTTAGCCACAAAACCAGAAAAAGGCGGAAACCCAACAATTAAGAGAGCACAGATACAAAAACACCCGCCGAGAATTGCTAAAGTTACTGGTAAATAGGTACCAACTTCCTCCTCTTCCTCCTCTTCATCATCACCATAAACTTCCATCGTAACAGTCAAAACATTTGCCGCTACATCTTGACAGCGTTCAACAAGTTCCACCAAAAGAAAAAAAGCGCCAAGTGCTAAAGTTGAAGAAACGATATAAAAGAGTGCACCTGCTGTTAGTGCTGTGTGGCCAATTCCAATTGAGCTCAACAATGTACCAGAAGAGACAAGAACGCTATAAGCTGCCAAACGTACCAAAACTTGACTAGCCAAAATTCCAATAAAACCAAAAGCTATGGTAGCAAGCCCACCATAAAACAAAATCATATGACCCAAATAGCTAAAATATCCACTTTCAGGACCAAACCATAACAATGTCAGACGTAAAATAATATAAATACCCACCTTACTCAAAAGTGCAAAAGAAGCCCCAATCGGTGCTGCTACTGCGCTGTAGGTTGGCATCAACCAAAAATTAAGTGGCCACATACCTGCTTTGAGTAAAAAAGCGATGCCCAAAAATGCAACACCTATTTCAAAGAGAACAATATCCACAGAAGCTATATATTTTATTTTTACAGCCAAATCAGCCATATTCAAGGTACCAACAATTCCATAAATGAGTGCCGTACCAATGAGAAACAACAACGAAGCAACAAGATTAACCACGACATAATGCAATCCAGCACGCACACGTAATTGACCAGAACCATGCAAGGCAAGTCCATAAGAAGCTGTTAACATTACTTCAAAAAACACAAATAAATTGAACAAATCCCCTGTTAAAAAAGCACCATTTATTCCAACCATGAAAAACTGCATCAATGACTGAAAATGAGGACCAGCTTTATACCAATACGCCTGTGCAAAAACCAACGCACTTGCCATCACCAAGCTGGAAAGCAAAAGCATCATAGCGCTTAAACGATCAAGAACCAAAACAATTCCGAAGAGAGAAGGCCAATTACCAAGCCGATAGACCTCCGCAGCAGGCGCAAATTCAAGAGCACGCAGAATTAATAAAACAGCAACAATGATCAACAATCCAGCAGAGAAAAAACTTATGAATGATTTAAGTTTTGCACGACGTTCATCATAAAAAAGCAAGAGAGCTCCAGTGATTAACGGCAAAACAATAGGTAAAATAAGAAGATGTTGCACATAGACTGCCATCATTGCACCTCACGTCCATCAACGTGATCTGAACCTGTTAATCCGCGTGAAACGAGTAAGATAACCAAAAAGAGAGCTGTCGTAGCAAAACCAATCACTATTGCTGTTAAAACTAAAGCCTGTGGAAGAGGATCAACATAATTTTCTGGATTAATCACTTTAGTAGGATCAACAATTGGCGCAGCATTACTACGCGGTCTACTCATTGAAAACATAAAAAGATTGACACCATAAGAGATCAAAGACAAACCAAGAATAACTTGGAAAGTTCGTGGACGTAAAATGAGCCAAATTCCTGATCCAACAAGAACACCGATAGCCAACGAAAGAACAATTTCCATTAATTTTCCTTCTCTTTCACAAGAGGTTTCTTACCGATTCGATAACTACGAATTGACTGGTGTGCAAGTGCAATTAAAATAAGAACCGTTGCTCCCAACACAACAGAAAACACACCAAAATCAAACAAAAAAGCAGTTGTTATAGGAATCTTTCCAATCAATGGCAGATGCATATATTGGAAAAAAGAGGTTAAAAAAGGAGTACCAAAAAACCAAGCTCCTACTCCCGTTAAGACGGATAACAACAAACCAAAACCCATCCAGCGCAGTGGCAAAACTCTCAAATGGCTTTCTACCCAACGAATATCACGAGCAAGATATTGCAAAATAAAGCCTATCGCTAAAGTCACTCCACCAACAAATCCACCTCCAGGAAGATCATGCCCACGCATAAATAAATAAACTGAAAAAGCAATGATAACAGAAAAGAGCCACCCCATAATAACAGCAGGAACAACAAGATAGTTCAAGACGGGATCCCCCACATCTCTATCAGGCTGTGCCACATCAAAAGCTTTTTGAACACGTTGTTGAAAAGGCGCATTAATACTTTCAGGAGCGGGGCGAAATCGTCGTAAAAGAGCAAAAACCGTGAGTGAAACAACACCCAAAACGACAATTTCTCCCATGGTATCAAAACCACGGAAATCAACCAACAACACATTCACAACATTGCGACCACCAGCACCGCTGTAAGCATTCGTTAGAAAAAAATCGGCAACTGTCGGACCTTGAGGACGTGTCATCATTGCAAAAGAAAGCCATGCTATACCAATGCCTCCCATAAGAGCTATAAAGAAATCACGAACACGACGCAAACGCACATAAAAACAAACAGGGGTTGGAACAGGATTATACAAACGCTTAGGCAACCACCGTAAACCAAGCAACAATAAAACGGTTGTCACCACCTCAACAACCAATTGTGTTATTGCTAGATCAGGTGCAGATAGCCACAAAAAGGTTGCACCAGTCATCAGACCTGCTCCAGACAACAGCATCAGTGATGCAAGACGATGAAATTTTGCTTGCCAAGCAACCAAAAGTGCACAAGATCCACCCACTAACCAAACGGCTAGAAAAGGGATATCAAGCGGAAAAAGTGGTAATGAACCAGCTGAAATAAAACCATCATACCAAAGTATAAGACCAACAAATACAAAACACAGCAAAAAAATCCAGTGTAATTGTATTTGCAAACGACGTGTCGACAAAACCGCCTCCAGCGCCCGTGCCCATTTCCAAGAAATAGTCACCAGAACGCGTTCAAAAATGCGCGTTCCTTTTAAATGACGAAAAAATGGTGGTCCATCATCACAAGATAAAAAATAACGATGCCCGAAAAAATAAAGCAATCCGCCTCCTAATAAAGCCACCAAACTCATCATTAATGGCGTATTAAGCCCATGCCAAACAGCTAAATTATAAGGGATTGTCATAGGTCCTAAAACAGAGACAACAGCATTATCCAAAATAGGTCCTATTGTTAAATTAGGCAAAATACCAACTGCCAGACAAATAAATACCAACAGTTCTATGGGTAAGCGCATAAAATGCGGTGGTTCATGCGGCGTTTTGGGTAAATTAACAGCTTTTTCCCCTAAAAAGACACCATGAATAAAACGTATAGAATAAGTCACACTAAATAGACTAGCGAGTGTTGCCACATAAGGTGCCATCCAATCGAGCCATGAGTCCATATGCATTTCCACCGCTTCAGCAAAAAACATCTCCTTCGATAAAAAGCCATTTAACAAAGGAACTCCAGCCATCGCGGCACTCGCTACCAAAGCAAGAGTTGCTGTAATAGGCATAGTACGATAAAGACCTGTCAACTTACGCATATCACGAGTTCCAGTTTCATGATCAATAATGCCAGCAGCCATAAACAAAGAAGCTTTAAAAGTAGCATGATTAGCCATATGAAAGATTGCTGCAACACATGCCAGCGGACTACCAAGACTTAAAAGTGTGGTAATCAACCCAAGATGACTGATTGTTGAGTAAGCAAGTAACCCTTTCAAATCTTGCTGGAACATGGAAAAATAAGCACCAAGAAGAAGTGTTGAAAGTCCTGAAAAACCGACCAACCAAAACCAACTTTCCGTTCCAGAGAGTACTGGCCATAAACGAACCAGCAGAAATAGCCCTGCTTTTACCATTGTTGCTGAATGCAAATAAGCCGACACTGGTGTTGGAGCAGCCATCGCACCAGGCAACCAAAAATGAAAAGGAAACTGTGCACTTTTTGTTAATCCTCCCAATAAAATACAAATAAGGACAGGATTATAAAGAGCACTTGATCGGATCATGTCGCCAGACTGCAAAACCTTATCCAAATCAAAACTACCAACGATGTGACCAATCAACAAAACGCCACTAAAAAGGATAAAACCACCAAAACTTGTGATTGTTAAAGCCATGCGTGCTCCCTCACGCGCACTTGCATTCTGGTGCCAATAACCGATCAACAAAAAAGAAAAAATACTGGTGAGTTCCCAAAAAATAACCAAAAAAACGAGATTGCCAGATAAGACTATCCCTGTCATTGATCCCATAAAGGCTAGGAAAAAAGCAAAAAAACGCGGTACGGAATCCGCCTGATCCATATAATAACGCGCATAGACAACAACGAGAAGTCCAATTCCTGTAATGAGCAAACAAAAAAGCCACGCCAGACCATCCATACGGAAGATCAAATTAACCCCCCATTCAGGAAGCCACGAAACATCTAATCGTACCACGCGATTTCCGCGAACCGATGGATAAAGTATGATTGTAAAAAGAAGACTGAAAAGTGCAATAACCCCAGCAAACCACGCTTCATTATTATTTTTAACTGTCGAACGAAATAAGCTGATAACAGCACTTCCACCAAAAGGAAGCAAAACGAGCAACATCAACATTGCTTCCCGTGTTGTCATTATTTAAGCTCCATCCTGTCCTTAACTATTTTGTCGATGACAAAATAAAAATTTACATTATCACCCCCCTTATTGTACACTTAACGATAATAAGATTTAATAAAACTTAAAAGCAGTTAAATTTTTCAAAAAACAACTGTTACGTGAAAAACAGACCCTGCATACAGATTCCTTCTTTATTTTAAGAGCGAGAATGAGCACGACAAGGTTTGATAGAAATTTTTCTCTATTTAATAATTTTTACTTTAAAAAAAAGCGCGAAAGACACTGCTTACGGGACCCATGGAAAGGCTGATAACTATTATCGTTTTTATTATAAGAACGATAACGCGCCTGACAAGATTCAATATGTTGTTTAAGCATCCATGGCTCTTTTTTCTCTAAAGAAGAGGTTAAAAACACTCTTTTTGGCTCTGAGGCAACTCTTAATGGTGCATGTTTTTTTTCTGAATATGGTAACACAACAAAAGCCGCTTCAGGATACCACCAATTATCTTTATACTTAACATAACCACGCCGATAATTATGATATCCCTTAAAACCATTAAGTTCTCTGCGCCCTGTAAAGATTAACGCTACCGCACTATCGTCAACAAAATCTGAAGGAGCCACTTTGATCTCATCCCCCCTCTTATCTTGCACCAAATTAACAATATTAGTTGTTATAATGAAAAAAACGCCCAAAAGTACAAGAGCTAAAGCATAATACAATTTTTTTTTTATACACATAATGTAAATCTCAAAATACAAAAACAAAACGCAGCAACAGAAAATATTTCTAACGCTAGACAGAAAAAGATTCTTTTTCTAAGAGTCTTTTTTCTAGAGACATTCTGTTGCTCTTTGTACTAAACGTTGATCTCAAGAATAAGATCCTTCAAAAGAGAATGGATAAACAATGATAAAAACCCCCTATTATCTTATAGATAAGTCTAAGCTCATCAAAAATATGGAAGTGATCACTCGCTTACGCAGCATATCCGGAGCAAAAATTTTACTTGCTTTGAAATGTTTTGCTACATGGAGTATTTTTGATTTAATGTCTGAATTTATGGATGGAACCACGTCATCATCTCTTTATGAATTGCGTTTGGGAAGAGAAAAATTTGGCAAAGAAACCCATGCTTATTCAGTTGCTTGGGCTGATCATGAAATTGATGAAGTCTGCAGCTATGCAGATAAAATTATTTTTAATTCCATCCAACAACTTCAACGTTTTTCAGATTCAACAAAAACTCTTCAACGAGGTCTCAGATTAAATCCAAGAATCAGTGCATCCAATTTTGATCTTGCCAACCCTTCCCGCCCTTTTAGTCGCTTAGGAGAAACCAATAAAAACGCTATAAAAGAAGTTTTACCACTCATCAATGGCCTTATGATTCACAACAATTGCGAAAATGCTGATTTTAATCTTTTCAATCAAATGCTCGGGTACATGGAAGAAAAATTTGCAGAACTTTTTGTTGCGGTTGACTGGATTAGCCTTGGCGGAGGAATTCACTTTACTGATGAAAATTATCCTTTAGAAACTCTTGCTGAACGATTAAAACATTTTTCCAATACCTATGGTGTTACTATTTTTCTAGAACCAGGAGAAGCCGCTATAACAAAAAGCACCACACTAGAAGTAAGTGTTCTTGATACATTGTATAATGAAAAAAAACTCGCTATCGTTGATAGCTCCATTGAAGCACATATGCTTGATCTTCTCATTTATCGTGAGAGTGCAAAACTAGAACCAAATCAAGGTCCATACGAAATTATGATATGTGGAAAATCATGCCTTGCTGGTGATATTTTTGGAACATTTCAATTTCCCAAACCTCTTAAAATAGGCGATAGACTGTCTTTTCAGGATGCAGCAGGTTATACGATGGTCAAGAAAAATTGGTTTAATGGGGTTGCAATGCCTGCTATTGTTATCAAAGAATTTGATGGTACGCTAACGCTTCAACGTCAATTTAGTTATCATGATTATCAGGCAAGTCTTTCATAAAAGAGAACAATAAAAAACATTCTACAACAAACAGTATTAAAAAGGAGATCAACCTACAATGAAGAAAAATATTCTCATTATTGGTGCTGGAGGTGTTGCACAAGTTGTTGCGCACAAATGTGCTCAAAACAACGATATTCTCGGTGAAATTCATATTGCTTCACGAACTCTCAAAAAATGTGAAGCCATCATTGCCTCCATTAAAGAAAAAAATACAATGAAAGAACGAGGCGTTCTTCAGAGTCATAAACTCGATGCAATGAATGTAGAAGAAACTGTAAAACTCATCCAAAAAACCAAATGTGAAATTGTCATCAATGTTGGTTCAGCTTTTCTTAACATGTCTGTTCTTTCCGCTTGTATTAAAACCAAATGCGCTTACATTGATACCGCCATTCATGAAGATCCGTTGAAAATTTGCGAAACACCTCCTTGGTATAGCAATTATGAATGGCCTCGTCGTCAAGAATGTGAACAAGCTGGTATCACCGCCATTCTAGGAGCTGGTTTTGATCCAGGTGTTGTAAATGCTTACGCAGCATTAGCGCATAAGGATTATTTTGATAAAATCACCGATATTGATATCATTGACATCAATGCCGGCAGCCATGGACATTGGTTTGCCACGAACTTTGATCCAGAAATTAACTTTCGAGAATTTACAGGACAAATATGGTCTTGGGAAAATAAAAAATGGGTTTCTAATCAAATGTTTGAAGTCAGTAATGAATGGGATCTTCCTGTTGTTGGAAAACAAAAAGCCTATATGACAGGACATGATGAAATTCATTCATTATCCAAAAATCTTGATGTTGAAAATATCCGCTTCTGGATGGGATTTAGTGAACATTACATCACTGTTTTTACCGTTTTAAAAAATCTTGGTCTCTTATCTGAACAGCCCATTACAACAGCAGAAGGACAAGAAGTTGTGCCTCTAAAAGTTGTAAAAGCTGTCTTACCAGACCCTGCTTCTTTAGCACCGAACTATATAGGAAAAACTTGTATTGGAGATCTTATTAAAGGCAAAAAAGATGGAAAACCAAGAGAAATTTTTATCTATAATATAACCGATCACAAACAAGCTTTTAACGAAACGGGTGCACAAGGCATTTCTTATACAGCTGGAGTACCAGCAGCAGCAACAGCCCTTCTTATTGCTACGGGTGAATGGGATGTTAAAACCATGGTCAACGTAGAAGAACTGCCACCTCATCCCTTTCTCAAACATCTCGATCGCATGGGGCTTTCCACCTGGATAAGAGAACAACAAGAAGAGAAAAAATTACAATTTTAAGCTTATCTCTAGCACGATAAAAGATTGTTTTTTAAACGGTGATATAAGATACTTTTATGTATATAAAATACAATGTTGTCTCTATATGACTCTAGCGCTTTTTTGTATAAACCAAATGGAGAAATGTATCATTTGATGGAATATTGTAGTTAAATTCTCCAAAAATGCATTACATCAGTACTCAACAGAGAAAATTTGCTTAAGAAAAGCCAATCTTGTGATAGATGAGTGCGTTTGAGAAATTATCCTTTGATAAAAAATACAGAAAAACCGCCTTTATAAGGGCGGTTTTTTTTCAAAAGTACACAACTATAAAATTAGCGATAAAGTATCTTTTAGACTTTTTCAATAAACATCACAAAATGCTCAAAGCACCTTTAGATATGAAGTGGTGTAGCAAATGTTGCTAAAGCAGCCTCCCGCACAGCTTCTGATAAGGTAGGATGCGCATGGCAACAACGCCCTAAATCTTCTGAAGAACCGCCAAATTCCATTAAAACTGCAATTTCATGGATCATCTCACCAGCACCAAATCCAAGAATATGCCCCCCCAGAATCCGATCTGTCTTTTTATCAGCAAGAATTTTAACAAACCCATCACTCTTTTGCATAGCACGTGCACGACCATTAGCCATAAAAGGAAACTTACCAACATTATAATCAATACCGGCAGCTTTAAGTTCTTCTTCTGTCTTTCCTACACTAGCAATTTCCGGCTGTGTGTAAACAACACTAGGAATGACATCAAAATTAACATGTCCCTTTTGACCTGCTAAAATTTCTGCTACAGCAACCCCCTCTTCCTCAGCCTTATGCGCCAACATTGGTCCTTTAACAACATCACCAATCGCATAAATTCCTGGAATATTCGTCTGCCACTGCGCATCGATAACCACAAAGCCGCGCTCATCCATCTGAACACCAGCCTCACTCAAACCAAGACCTTCCGTGTATGGAGAACGTCCAGTTGCAATCAGTACAACATCAGCCTCTAAAGTTTCAGCAGCACCACCTTTAACGGCTTCAAAACTTACCTGAGCCGTTGAAGCAGTTCGGGTAATAGCTGTTACTTTTGCACCAGTTTTATACTCAATACCCTGTTTTTCCATTATTTTTTGGAACTGCCGTGAAATTTCACCATCCATCGACCCTAAAACTTTATTAAGATATTCAATAATGGTTACCTTAGCACCTAAACGGCTCCAAACGGAACCAAGCTCTGAACCAATAACACCAGCTCCCACAACAATCATACGTGTTGGTACTTTTTCAAGGGTAAGTGCTCCCGTAGAGGATACAACAACTTTCTCATCAACTTCAACATTCACACCTAGAATGCTTGAACTCTCTGAACCCGTAGCAATAATAATATTCTTCGTTTCAATCTTCTGTATACTACCATCCCGAACTGTGACCTCCACATGACCCGCACTTAAAATTTTGGCTGTACCAAAAAAAGTATCAACTTTATTCTTTTTCATCAAAAAAGAAACACCACTCGTATTAGCTGTCACAACAGCCTTTTTATGCGCCATCATTTGTTCAAGATTAAACTTAGATTTTGCAATAGAAATACCAAGTGTTTCAAAACCATGCTGTGTTTCAGCAAATACTTCTGAAGCATGTAACAACGCTTTAGAAGGAATACAGCCCACATTAAGACATGTTCCTCCTAATGTTACTCGTTTTTCAATAATTGCTGTTTTAAGCCCCAATTGTGCCGCTTTTATTGCTGCAACATAACCACCTGGTCCCGCTCCAATCACAACCACATCATAAGACATCCGTTCTTCCTTTCATCCTGAAAATTGTACTTTTACAAGTCAAGAACAAGGCGTTCCGGATCTTCTAAACTTTCCTTAACGCGCACAAGGAAAGTCACTGCTTCTTGGCCATCTACAATACGATGATCATAAGAAAGCGCTAGATACATCATGGGGCGAATCACAATTTGTCCCTCCATAACTACAGCCCGCTCTTTAATTGTATGCATTCCCAAAATACCAGACTGTGGTGCATTCAAAATCGGCGTAGACATTAATGATCCATAGACCCCCCCATTGGTAATGGTAAAAGTTCCACCTTGCATATCAGAAACCGCTAATTTTCCATCACGAGCAAGACGCCCCAAACGGCCAATTTCTTTTTCAATCTCTGCCAATGACATTTGATCTGCATTACGTACCACGGGAACAACCAGCCCTTTATCCGTTCCAACAGCAATTCCGGCATTGACATAGTTTTTATAAATAATATCTGTTCCATCAATTTCTGCATTAACAGCAGGAAGCTCTTTCAATGCATGACAAACAGCTTTGGTAAAAAAGCCCATAAAGCCGAGCTTAACACCATGTTTTTTTTCAAAAATATCCTTATAACGCTTACGCAAATCCATCACCGCAAACATATCAACCTCATTAAATGTGGTTAACATTGCCGCTGTATTTTGTGCATCTTTAAGACGACGCGCAATTGTTTGACGTAATTTCGTCATACGAACCCGCTCCTCATGCACTTCCTGCATAGGAGCAACCGAAGAACTAGATACAGAAGAAGAGGTGACTGTAGAAACCGTGGGAGTAGGTGCTTTTTCTCCTTGTGTCATAACAGCCAAAACATCTTCTTTGAGAATTTGTCCACGTTTTCCAGAGCCTGAAATATCGCTTTTTACAATATTATTTTCTGCCATTAATTTTGCTGCTGAAGGCGCAGGAGGCATTGTACTGCTTGAAGAAGACTGCTTCAATTCAGATGAAGTAACAGACACAGATGTATCAGAAGATGGCAATGCCCCAGAGACACCAACTTCTCCAGCTTCAACTACCCCTAATAGCGCATTCACTTCAACTGTGTCGCCTTCCTTTGCAATGATTTCAGCCAATTTCCCCGCAACCGGTGAAGGAACCTCAACTGTTACCTTATCAGTTTCTAATTCAACCAAAGGTTCATCCCTAGCAACAGCTTCGCCAAGCTTTTTAAACCATTTACCAACAGTCGCCTCGGTAACCGATTCGCCCAAAGTAGGAACACGGATTTCAATAGTCATAATATTCTTCCATAGGTCAGAGTAGTCATAAATTTAAGAGCCCAATGCGTCTTCAAGAAACGCAGCAAGCTGTTCAAGATGTTTCACCATCAACCCAGAGGCTGGTGATGCACTTGCAGAACGCCCCGCATAACGTGCACGTGAATATTGCGCATTAATATGCGTCAAAACCCATTCTAAATAAGGCTCAATAAATGACCAAGCCCCCATATTTTTTGGTTCCTCTTGGCACCAAACAATCTCTGCTTGCAAAAAGCGCGATAACACATCCACCAAAGCTTTTGCAGGAAAAGGATAAAGCTGCTCAACACGAAGTAAATAAACATCATCAATACCCCTTTTTTCACGTTCTTCATAAAGGTCGTAATAAACCTTGCCTGTACAAAGAATGACACGGCGAATTTTATCGTCCTTCTGTAATTTAATGACAGAATCTTTGAGAACTTCAGCATCATCAAGCAACAAACGGTGAAAGCTTGTTTCTGGTCCCATTGCACTAAGGAAAGAAACCGCTCTCTTATGGCGTAAAAGCGATTTCGGCGTCATTAAAATCAGTGGTTTACGAAAATCACGTTTAATCTGCCGACGCAAAATATGAAAATAATTTGCAGGCGTCGTACAATTTGCAACCTGCATATTATCTTCCGCACAAAGTTGAAGAAAACGTTCTAGACGTGCTGAAGAATGCTCTGGTCCTTGTCCTTCGAAACCATGAGGCAACAAACATACAAGACCAGACATACGAAGCCACTTACGCTCAGCAGATGAGATAAATTGGTCAAAAATGACCTGTGCGCCATTAGAAAAATCACCAAATTGTGCTTCCCAAAGCGTTAACCCCCGCGGCTCGGCAAGGGAATATCCATATTCGAAACCAAGGACAGCTTCTTCAGAAAGCATAGAATTAACAACTTCATAAAACGCCTGTCCTTTTTGCAAATTATTCAAAGGAATATAACGCGCTTCATTTTCTTGGTCATAAAGCACTGAATGACGTTGTGAAAATGTTCCACGTTCAACATCCTCACCGGAAAGACGAATTGGTGCTCCTTCTAAACAGAGTGAGCCAAAAGCGAGTGCTTCAGCTGTTGCCCAATCAACGCCCTCACCTGTTTCAAAAATTTTAGCACGATTGCTCAAAAAACGCTGAATAGTTTTATGAACATGAAAATCTGCTGGAATCTCAACAAGTTTTTTACCAATTTCCTTTAAAGTTTTTAATTCAACACCTGTCTTTCCACATTGTTGTTCATCGGCACTTGTAGAAGCTTTGAGACCTGTCCAGCTCCCATCAAGCCAATCTGCTTTATTCGGCTTATAAGAAGTACTTACTTCAAACTCAACTTCAAGTTTATCACGCCATAGTTTTTTTTTCTGTTCAATCTCTTCTACAGCAACCACCCCTTCTGCAACCAATTGGTCTCCATAAAGTTGAAGAGTGGTTTTGTGATTACGGATAGCTTTATACATCAGCGGCTGCGTGAAGGAAGGTTCATCACCTTCGTTATGCCCATAACGACGATAACAGAACATATCAATCACCACCGGCTTATGGAAAATTTGACGAAATTCTGTTGCCACTTTTGCAACAAAAACGACAGCCTCAGGATCATCACCATTCACATGGAAAATTGGTGCATCGATCATTTTTGCTACATCTGATGGATAAGGTGAAGAACGCGAAAAACGTGGATCTGTTGTAAATCCAATCTGATTATTAATAATCACATGAAGAGAGCCAGCAACGCTGTAACCTTTAAGACCTGAAAGGCCAAAAGTTTCCTGAATAACCCCTTGGCCTGCAAAAGCAGCATCACCGTGAATAAGCAAAGGCAAGACCTTTGAACGTTCATTCAATGGAAGCGCATCCGTGTGCATACGTCCTACAAGTTGATCTTGTTTAGCACGCGCTTTCCCAATAACCACCGGATCAACAATCTCAAGATGAGACGGATTTGCTAAAAGCGATAAATGAACTTTTTTACCATCAAATTCAAGATCAGCTGAAGTTCCCAAATGATATTTAACATCCCCCGATCCCTCTACATCATCAGGCTTATAAGATCCCCCTTTGAATTCATGAAAAATCGCCCGATGCGGTTTCGCAAGCACTTGTGAAAGAACATTTAAACGACCACGATGCGCCATTCCTAAAACAATTTCCTGCACTCCTAAAGCACTACCGCATTTAATAATTTGTTCGAGAGCAGGAATAAGTGCTTCACCGCCATCAAGTCCAAAACGTTTTGTTCCTTTATATTTTGTATCTAAAAACTGTTCGAATCCTTCTGCCTCAATAAGTTTGTTAAGGATAGCTTTTTTACCTTCCGACGTAAAAGTAATACATTTATCTGGTCCTTCAATACGCTCTTGAAGCCATGCTTTTTGAGCGGGATCAGAAATATGCATGTATTCCACACCAATTGTTGAACAATAGGTACGATTAAGAATCTCAAGCATTTGCGGAATAGTCGCGTATTCCAATCCTAAAACATTATCAATAAAAATTGGCCTATCATAATCAGCGGGAGTAAAACCGTAAGCTTCTGGAGAAAGTTCTTTGTAGTCATCAAGCTTTTCCGCTAACTGAAGGGGATCAAGCTGTGCACGAAGATGCCCCCGTGTGCGAAAAGCACGTATCATAATGAAAGCATGAATAGAATCACGTGTTGCTCGCACAATGTCTTGTTCGCTAAAAGCTATTCCTTTTTGCGCAGTACCTGTTGTTGCTGCTTTTTCCTTTAATTTATCACCAACATGCTTTTCAAGAACAGACCAATCGCCATCGAGAGCAGAAACGAGCTCACTATTTGCCTTTAACGGCCAATGATCACGTTGCCATGTTGCCCCTTCAGCATTTTTGAGAACATCTTCCTTTTTATCATGAAGATTTTCAAAAAAAGTACGCCACTGTGAATCTACACTGCTAGGATCTTTTTCATATTCGGCATAAAGCTGATCTATGTAATCCGCATTTCCACCATACAGAAATGACGTTTGTGCAAAAAGACTATTTATCTCGTCTTGCCTTGCCATATATCTCTCCGGAACATCTATTCCGTCTCCTTATATTTTTTTTGACCTTTAAACGCTTGCAAAACAAACGAAAATCAGAAAGTTCAAAAAAGCTTTCACCTTTTTACATCCAACATTTTATCTTAATAAGAATATACCCTTATTAAGATAAAGTTTTTCAGCCCTTCAAAACCGACATCAAAGTTTTGCCTATCTGAGACGGTGAAGGAGAAACCCGAATTCCAGCTGCTTCCATTGCGGCAATTTTATCTTCTGCTCCACCTTTTCCACCCGAGATCACAGCACCAGCATGCCCCATGGTACGCCCTGGAGGAGCTGTACGACCAGCAATAAAGCCAACCACCGGTTTTTTGCGACCTTTTCTTGCTTCATCTTGGAGGAACTGTGCTGCTTCTTCTTCGGCACAACCACCAATTTCCCCAATCATAACAATAGACTGAGTTTCATCATCTGCTAAAAACATTTCCAACACATCAATAAATTCGGTACCCTTAACAGGATCGCCACCAATACCAATAGCTGTTGTCTGTCCAAGTCCTTCATGACTTGTTTGAAACACTGCTTCATAGGTTAGAGTCCCTGAGCGTGAAACAACTCCAACAGAGCCTTTTCTAAAAATAGAACCAGGCATAATACCAATTTTACATTCATTTGGTGTAAGAATACCAGGGCAATTAGGACCAATGAGACGGGATTTTGATTTCTCCAACCTTGCCTTTACCTTCACCATATCCATAACAGGAATGCCTTCTGTGATACAGATAATCAAACGGATCTCAGCATCAATCGCTTCTATAATAGCTGCTGCCGCCCCTGCAGGTGGAACATAAATAACGGAAGCATCAGCGCCTGTTTTTTCTTTTCCCTCTGCAACACTAGCAAAAATAGGAAGGGTTTCACCTTTTGAACCTTCCCATATCTCACCACCCTTTTTAGGATTGACACCACCAACCATTTGCGTGCCGTAGTAAGCAAGTGCTTGTTCTGTATGAAATGTTCCTGTTTTTCCTGTAAGCCCTTGAACCAGAACTTTTGTATCTTTATTCACAAGAATTGACATCGCTTAAGCTCCCTTCACGGCTGCAACAATCTTTTGAGCAGCATCATCTAAATCATCAGCGGGAATAACATTTAAACCACTGTCACTGATAATCGCTTTACCTTGCTCAACATTCGTACCTTCAAGACGAACAACCAAAGGAACCTTTAAACCAACTTCGCGAACGGCAGCAACCACACCCTCAGCAATGACATCGCAACGCATAATACCACCAAAAATATTGACCAAAATACCTTTAACATTGGGATCAGCAGTAATAATTTTAAAAGCAGCAGTTACCTTCTCTTTTGAAGCTCCACCACCAACATCGAGGAAGTTTGCTGGTTCAGCTCCATAAAGCTTAATGATATCCATTGTCGCCATAGCAAGACCCGCACCATTGACCATACAACCGATTGTACCCTCAAGAGCGACATAAGCAAGATCATGCTTTGATGCTTCTATCTCTTTGGGATCTTCTTCTGAAGTATCGCGTAATTCCAAAATATCTGGATGACGGAACAGAGCATTATTATCAAAAGAAACCTTTGCATCAAGAACGCGCAAATGACCGTCTTTCATGACAATAAGTGGATTGATTTCAAGAAGGCTCATATCTTTTTCACAAAACGCCTTATAGAGAATTGGAAAAAGCTTTTCTCCATCTTCTCTCGCACACCCTTGCAATTCCAATGCATCACAAAGCCTCGCACAATCATCAGAGGTAACACCCTGTGTAGCATCAATGGATAGAGTTAATATTTTTTCTGGTGTTTCTTCAGCGACCGTTTCAATATCCATTCCACCTTCTGTTGAAACCACGAAAGCAACTCGACCAACGCTACGATCAACCAAAAGAGAAAGATAAATCTCCCGTTCGATATCAGCACCATCCTCAATATAAAGACGATTGACTTGTTTACCCTCTGGACCAGTTTGTTTGGTTACCAAAGTTTTACCAAGCATTTCTTGGACATTTTCAACAACTTCTTCAACCGATTTTGCAAGCCGAACACCACCTTTTGCATCAGGATCAAGTTCTTTAAACTTACCCTTACCACGACCACCAGCATGTATCTGACTTTTAACCACATAAAGAGGTCCAAGCAATTTCTTTGCCCATTTTTCAGCTTGCTCTACAGAATAAACAGCGACACCATTTGCAATTGGTGCTCCATATTCATGAAGCAGACGTTTGGCCTGATACTCATGGATATTCATGCATTTGTCCTTTTCTTTTATGAATTACTTTAACTAATTTTCAAATCCTAATCTTTCAGATACTCTATTTAAATGAACAGAACCTTGCTTAATTTAAGCAAGACTAGGTACAAGAGCGGTACAAGCTTCACAAAGCTTCTTAACCGCATTCACTGAATATTCAAAAGCACTTTTTTCTTCTTTATCAAGATCAATTTCAATGATTCTTTCAACACCACCCGCTCCAAGCACCACAGGAACACCAACATAGGTATCGTTCACCCCGTATTGCCCTGAAAGATAAGCCGCAACAGGAACAACACGCTTAGTATCCTTCAAATAGGCCTCAGCCATAGAAACAGCAGAAGCTGCTGGTGCATAAAAAGCAGATCCTGTTTTTAACAAGCCAATAATTTCTGCACCACCATCACGGGTACGTTGGATAATTTGATCAATTCTTTCTTGTGTGGTCCAGCCCATCTTCACAAGATCAGGCAAAGAAATACCACCAACTGTTGAATAACGCACCAAAGGCACCATTGAATCACCGTGCCCTCCTAAAACAAACGCGCTCACATCTTTAACAGAGACCTTAAATTCCTCAGACAAGAAATAACGAAAACGTGCCGAATCAAGAATACCAGCCATACCCACCACTTTATGAACGGGAAGACCTGAAAATTTTTGCAATGCCCATACCATTGCATCAAGGGGGTTAGTGACACAAATAACAAACGCTGAAGACGCATATCTTTTTATCCCAACACCAACCTGTTCCATGACTTTTAAATTAATGCCTAAAAGATCATCACGACTCATACCTGGTTTACGTGCAACTCCTGCTGTTACAATAACAACATCAGCCCCCTCAATTGCCTCATAAGCATTTGCGCCTTTTAAACTGACATCAAAACCATCAACGGGTGAAGATTCGACTATATCAAGCGCCTTCCCCTGAGGCATACCTTCTGCAACATCAAACAAGACAACATCACCAAGCTCTTTAAGCCCAATTATATGTGCTAACGTGCCCCCGATCATACCCGAACCAATGAGAGCTATTTTTTTCCGTGCCATTTTATTTTTCCTCACTAAAAAACTCAACATATACTTAACCAGCGCCGATATATTAAATATTTTCTTTACTTCACAGAAGCCATAATCCTCCACGGAAACATGCTATTAGAAAAATTACTATAGATGTATCGATAAAGTGAATTTCTAAAAAATACAATAGAATTATTACACTTGTTTTGAATTCAACGAGTTATTATTCTTAAAGTTTACGTAAAGATAAAATGATAATCAGCTTTTCCTTTAAATGAGAAAACGTTCTGCCCAAACTTTTAAATAATCTTTGCTTTGCATCTCAAAAAGACGTGATTGTGTTCTCTGAAATTCAAATGTTTCGGAAGTCTGCGCATACCCCTTATATAAATCCTCAAGTTTTGCCGCCGCTGACATAAATAATCTTATGTGGTGTTCATAAAGGACATCAATAAGTAAAATAAATCGTTTTGTTTCGTTGCGATATGTATCATCCATAACCGGTACATTATCGATAAAAATCGTATGATAACGTTCCCCTAATGCTAAATATTCAGCTGCTGCCAAAGACTTTGCACATAAATCTCGATAATCAAAGCGTGCACAACCCGCACCAACACGAGGAAGAGGGATAAGACGCCCTTTTATAAAGAGTTCATCAGATATTTCTTGGTGTCCTTGCAATGCTAACGCCCAAGCTTGATTCATGTATTCATCTGCTTTCCTGCCTAATGGCGTTATATACACATGTTGTAGATTCGATTTTTCAAGCCGATAGTCTGTCTTTGCATCAAGGTTAACGACATGAACATGTGTTTTCAAAGCCTGAATAAAAGGCAAAAAAAGATCTCTGTTTAAACCGTTATAATAAAGATTATCAGGAGCAACATTTGAAGTCGCAACGAAGAAAGTCCCTTTATCAAATAAAGCAGCAACAAGACGACCAAGCACCATGGCATCAGCAATATCTGTGATACTAAACTCATCAAAACAAAGCACTTTGGCTTCTCGTACAAGATCTTGGGCAACAGCTAAAATAGGATTATCTTGTCCAGCTTTTTTGTGTGTTGATGCTTTACGGTAAAAATTAATACGCTCATGTATATCAGCCATAAAATCATTAAAATGAGCACGCTTTTTACGCTCCAGCGGCAAACAAGAAAAGAACAAATCCATCAGCATGGTTTTGCCCCGTCCTACTTCGCCATAAATATAGAGCCCTTGAAAGAAAGTATCGCCTTCTCCTTGTCTTAAAACATGGAACAATGGTTGTTTTTTTCTCTTGAAAAAATGCCAAAATGCTAGAGGGCGGGAAATATTTTGTTCTGTAATTTTTTGTAATAAATGATCAAAAGACTCTGTCAAAGCCAATTGAGAAGGATCAAAACTGATTTCTCCCTTTAAGACCAGCTCTTTATAACGCGTTGAAACCAAAGTCATAAAAACAACCTTTTCCACACCATTTTTCATAAAAAATAGATGTTTTTTTCAAGGACCTATACATCTATTTCTTATTTTTATAAATGGTCAAAAGCGCTTTAGCGGCTTAAAATAACGGTGTGATCATCAAGTGTACGTCCTTCAAAACGATCAACATTGGAAGAATAAAGGGAAATAATGACGCGTCCTGAATTATTATAGAAATATAATCTTTTTCCTTTAACAGCCCACGACTTCACTTGAGAAATGATTCCTGGACACTGTAGGGGCCCTGCACGATATCCTTGTCCAAATTTTGTCTGTGGCGTTGCAATTCGACAAACTTTGCCCCCCATAGAAAGGTTCCATACCCCAGCAATACTTGCAGGAAATAAATCAATAGCACTACTTGGTAATTCAAGGCTGGCCATTCGTCCATCACTTTGAGAATCTCCTTTCTCATACATTGAACCATCTGCTGCTTCAGTAGCCGATGAAGAAGATGATACATCAGGCACCACTTCTGTTTCTATTTGTTGAAGTGGATAAAAAACTTCTAATGTGTTGTTACTATCATTACTGTCAAACCGCGATGTTAAACACCCTCCTAAAAATGTAACTGTTGATAGTGCAACGAAAAATGAAATCCTTGAAAATGCCATATCTATACTCTTTCCCACGACAATAAATAAGCTCACTCAAAGAAATGAGTGAACATTTGTTATATAGCATTTTACAAAGATACGTTAACAAATAAAAAAAACAGCATGAAAATTGCCGATTTTAAATAGATAAATAATCTTTCTATCCGTTTTATATCTATTAAATACTAGAAATTTATAAGATTTTCCGTCATATATTTTTGTAGGCAATCAATAAAAATAGAGAAATTTCATGAAAATACCATTCAGCAAAATGAACGGTCTTGGAAATCAAATCGTTGTAGCTGATATGCGTGACAGCGAAGATGCCCTCACATCACAAGCAATTCTTGCCTTATCAGCAGATTCTCAAACACAGTTTGATCAAATTATGGCACTTCACCCACCAACTCACAAAGGAGCTGATTTTCGCCTTGAAATATGGAATTCTGACGGCTCCATGGCTAAAGCCTGTGGCAATGGTACCCGTTGTGTCATCGCATGGCTTACAGACCATAATTTGGGTGAGATCTTTCGATTAGAAACCCCTGCTGGAATTATTGAAGGCAAACGCGAAACCAACAATCTTATTTCTGTTGACATGGGGAACCCAAATTTCAATGCAAAAGACATGCCTGTTTCACGTGAAATAGCTGATACCAATCATGTTGATATCACTGCTGGGCCCTTAAAAGATGCGAGCCTTGTATCTATCGGCAATCTCCATGCTATTTTCTTTATTGAAAGTGATATTAAACATCTTCCATTAGAAAAATATGGACCAAAACTTGAAAATGACCCTCTTTTCCCAGAACGATGTAATATTTCCATTGCTCAAGTCATGTCAAAGAAAAGCCTAAATTTACGCACATGGGAGCGGGGTGCTGGATTAACGCAAGCATGTGGGAGTGCTGCTTGTGCGAGTGCGGTAGCTGCTTATCGACGTGGGCTTACAAAACGCCATATCGATGTGAATTTACTAGGGGGAAAACTTAATATTTTTTACAGAGAAGATGATCATATTATCATGACTGGTCCAATTGAATATGAATTTAGTGGTTTTTTAAACCCTTTAACAGGAAGCTATAAAAAGGTTCACTTTTGATGACAATAGAAATTGTAACATTTGGTTGTCGATTAAACAGCTATGAATCAGAAATTATACGCAAGGAAAGTACTTCTTCAGGGCTAGATCAACTCAAAGATGGTGCGATCATCTTTAATACCTGTGCAGTCACTGCAGAAGCTGTGCGACAAGCAAAACAAGCGATCCGCAAAGCAAAACGAGAAAATCCTCATGCCCGTATTATTGTCACAGGATGTGCTGCACAAACAGAAGGCCAAAATTTTGCTTCAATGACAGAAGTGGATCTTGTTTTAGGCAATGAAGAAAAACTCCATGCGCATTCTTATCGTCAACTTCCTGATTTTGGTATCAACCATTCCGAAAAATTGCGTATCAATAATATCATGGAAGTGCAAAAAATTGCTCCGCATATGGTGAGTGCGATGGAAGAACGCACACGTGCCTTTGTACAAGTGCAAAATGGATGCGATCATCGCTGTACCTTTTGCATTATTCCTTATGGTCGCGGGCCGTCACGTTCAGTCCCCATGGGAGCTGTCATTGAACAAATTAAACAGCTTATAGATAATGGTATTCAAGAAGTGGTTTTAACAGGTGTTGATCTTACAAGCTATGGTCACGATCTACCTGGAAAAGCGACTTTAGGAAAATTAACTTCTGCCATTTTACATCATGTTCCTGACTTACCTCGATTACGCCTTTCATCAATTGACTCTATTGAAGCAGACGAAGAACTTATTAATCTTTTAGCCTATGAAACAAGGATCATGCCGCATTTACATTTATCCTTGCAAGCAGGCGATAATATGATTTTAAAAAGAATGAAAAGACGACATTTGCGTGAACATGCAATTCAATTTTGCCAAGAATTACTAGCCAAACGGCCTACAATGGTTTATGGTGCAGATCTGATTGCTGGTTTTCCTACCGAAACAGAGGAAATGTTCCAAAATAGCCTCGCTTTGATCAATGATTGTCATTTAACACACCTTCATGTCTTTCCTTTTAGTCCAAGAGAAGGAACACCTGCCGCACGTATGCCACAAATTGATCGTAAAATAATTAAGATACGCGCACAACGGCTACGCGAAGTAGGTGAAAAGGCTTACCAAAGACATCTTGCTCGCTTACAAAATAGCCAGCAAACAATTCTCGTTGAAAAAGATGAAATTGGACGAACAGAAGATTATACTCTTGTACAAATAAAAGGAGCAAAAGCTGGAACAATTGTTCAAGCCCTTATTGTTGACCATGATGGCAATAAATTGATTGCTGTCCTTCCAAAATTAAATGCAGCTTGAGCAGGAAACCCTTATGACAAAATCTTTTATAAAAAAAATATTTTCTTTTAAAAAGTCTGAAGAACGAGAAAAGGAACAGATTTTACCTTCCTATGAAGATGATGTAATAAAAGAAAGTGAAAATACCAAAAACAAGCAATCATCTACAGATAAAGAAAAAGCAGAACAAAGAGAAAGTCAAAAGACAATATCTGCAAAATGTAATGAGAAAACACGCTCTTTTGAAGGTGTCTCTAAAAAAGTTGCTCTTTCTGGAAGAGTTATCGTCACAGATGCTGTCTATCAGAAGAAAATTGAAGAGTTTTCTTCTATATCCTCTGTTGAACAGAAAAAAACACCATGGTTTGGACGCCTAAAAAAGGGCTTAGCTCTTTCTTCACAAAGACTAAGCGGATCAATTAGTGATCTCTTTGTTAAGGGAAAGCTTAGTGAAGATACATTGCAAGAGTTAGAAGACATCCTGATTCAAGCAGATCTTGGTGTTGAAACGGCAACACGTATCACTGATAATCTTTCTTCTAGTCGTTATGAAAGGAATTTATCTCCAGATGACATTCACACCATTATGACAGATGAAATCAAAAAGGTTTTGGAACCTGTTGCAATTCCACTAGAACTTGATCTTAATCATAAGCCTCATGTTATTTTACTTGTCGGTGTAAATGGTACTGGAAAAACAACAACTATTGGGAAAATTGCAGCAAAACTTACCGCAGGAGGACTAAAAGTTACGCTAGCTGCTGGCGATACATTCCGCGCAGCTGCTATTGAACAATTGCATATTTGGGGTGAACGCACAGATTCTCCTGTTATTTCAACAAAACTAGGAGCAGATGCTGCAAGTTTAGCATTTGACGCTTATGAAAAAGCCCAAAAAGCAAATAGTGATGTTTTGATTATTGATACTGCTGGACGTTTACAAAATAAAACCGAATTGATGGATGAATTGGCAAAAATTATCCGTGTTTTGAAGAAACACACTCCCCAAGCACCTCATACAGTTCTTCAAACGCTAGATGCTACCACCGGACAAAATGCGCTCAATCAAGTAGATATTTTCCGCGATATTGCCGGTGTTAATGGTTTAGTCATGACAAAGCTCGATGGTAGCGCACGGGGAGGGATTCTTGTTGCTATTGCAGAAAAATATAAATTACCCGTTCATTTTATCGGTATAGGAGAGAATGTCGAGGATCTTCAACCCTTTTCTGCTTCTGATTTTGCCGAAACAATTGCAGGAAGATACGCATGAGAAAAACTTCATTAAAAATCAATTCACATAATGATCTTAATAAAAAAGCGCCCTTTTCACCAACGCTAAAATTTCTTTTAGAAATGGGACCATTGATTGTTTTTTTCCTTGCCAATTATAAAGGCGAATGGTTGATAAAAAATATTGAGCTTTTTAAAAATTTTCATAAACCTATTTTTCCCGCCACAGCTATTTTTATGGTAGCAATTATTATCGCATTAAGTTTATCATGGGTTCTTGCACGAAAAATTCCCATAATGCCTCTTATCTCGGGAATATTTGTTCTCTTCTTTGGATTTTTAACTCTTTGGCTTCACAATGATACTTTCATTAAAATGAAACCAACAATTATTAATAGCCTATTCGCTGTTATTCTTTTTGGTGGTATGTTTTTTAAAAAGCCATTGTTGCGTTATGCTCTTGATTCTACTTTAAAACTTAATGATATAGGTTGGCAAAAACTTACCTATCGTTGGGCATTTTTTTTCGTTTTTCTTGCTCTTTTGAATGAAATAATTTGGCGCAATTTTAGTGATAATTTTTGGACGAGTTTTAAAGTATTTGGTGTTATGCCCATAACAGTTCTTTTTATGATAACCCAAATGCCTCTTATACTAAAACATTCACAAGGACTTTTTACAGAAGAGGATAAATCTGATTCTTAAAAAGATATATTAATCATTATAGATCATTTTTTAGATTTATCGCTGTAAACTGTTCATGGAGGAAGATATGTTGATTGAACAGTTTATTTGTCGAGAAGATAATTTTGGTGTACTCATTCATGATGAAAATAGCGGTTATACAGCCGCTATTGATGCTCCTGAAAGTAACGCTATCCATAATGCCTTAAAACGGCGTAACTGGACACTACAAGCTGTTTTTGTAACACATCATCATTACGACCATGTAGAAGCACTAGAAGAGTTAAAACAAGCTTACAAAGCTGTTATTATTGGACCAGAAGCAGAAAAAGAAAAAATTCCTTATCTTGATAAAACTCTTCAACCTGATGAAAGCTTTTTCTTTGGCAGCCAGACAATTTTGGCACTTTCAACACCTGGTCACACGCTAGGAGCCTTATCTTACTATCTCCCTAAAGAAAAATTACTCTTTGCTGGAGATACACTTTTTTCACTTGGTTGTGGGCGTCTTTTCGAAGGAACACCAGCACAAATGCTAGACTCTTTAAAAAAACTTCGTCAACTTCCAGATGAAACACTTCTTTATTGTGGCCATGAATACACCAAAAACAATGCTCTTTTTGCACTGACAATTGATCCAGACAATCAAAAACTTTATCAAAGAGCAGAGGAGGTCTTTTTGTTGCGCGCCAAAAACGCCATGACTCTCCCCACTACTTTAGCCCAAGAAAAAATGACAAACCCCTTTCTTCGTTGGGATGATTATATAATCAGAAAAAATCTTGCGATGGAAAAAGAAACCGATGAAGAAATCTTTGCTAAAATCAGAAAAAGAAAGGACAATTTTTAATCATGTTTAAATTTGCATTGTGCCTTTTTTTTCTTTTTTCCTTTGCTTCATACGCTCAAGAAACAAAAGAAAAAACGGACACTGTTTCTCTTACATCATCTCTCATTGGAAATTATCCCTTAACGGAAGATCTTCTTTTAAAACTAGAAAAAATCGCAAAAGAATGTAAAAACTTACCTTCAGAGTCAAAAACAGCCAATAGCGTAATTAATCCTATAACTTATAATTCTAATATTTATTCTAGTATTGAAAACTATACTACCTATATTTCTAAAAAAACACGACTTATGCATATTTTAGAAAGAAATAATCTCACAGCTGAAGATTTTGCTGCTGGCACTTTAACACTTATAGAAGTATTAATGTTTCTTGCCTTTGCTCCCGAAAAAGAACATTCACCTGAAAAAAATATTATATCTACAAATAATTTTGAATTTGCTAAAAAACATTTTTATAAAATAAACACTCTTTTAGATATTTGCGAAGAACTCATTTAAAACAAATAATCAATTAAGAGAAACTAAAAACATTATCTCATTGCTCTCATGTTAAAGAGTGCATAAAAAAATACAGTGTTTTTAGTATTAATAGCAATTACTTATATTCTGATTATATTTGCAAATAATTTTTCTAAAAATAAAAAGCACAGACAAAGGAAACTTCGCTAAAACTGAAAAAAGAAAGGATAAATTTAAATCATGTTCAAATTTGTATTTTTTTTTCTTTTTTCCTTTGCCTCATATGCTCAAAAAACAAAAGAAACAACAAATAATACTCCCCTTACCTCACCTCTTGTTGTAAATTATTCCTTAACAGAAGATTTTCTTTTAAAACTGGAGAAAATTGCAAAAGAATGTAAAAATTTACCTCCAGAGCGAGAAACAGCTAAAACTGAAAATGATCTTACCACTAATGATAACAATATTGAAGGGTACATCACTTACATTTCTAGTAAAGCAAAATTCGTGAGTCTTTTAAAAGAAAATGATCTCACACCCAAAGATTTTGTTATTGGTCACTTAGCACTTCAAGCAACATTAAATGCGCTTATAAATAAAGAAAACTTTCTGCGTAAACAAAATATTATATCTTCAAAAAATATTGAATTTACTAAAGAACATATGTATAGAGTAATTAAAATCTTAAGAACAGTTTGTTAGAAAACTCTTTTATTTCAAATAATTGATTAACTTTGCAAACGACGACAAATATCATCTAATTGTTCTAGTGAAGAGTAATGTATTTTTAAATCGCCACCTTTTTTACCATGTCGAATAATAACTTTCATTCCAATGACATCTGCAAGTAATTTTTCTAAAGATTTTGTTTCTGCATCTTTTTCCACAGCGGTTCGTTTTTTAACCTTCGGGTTAGCTTGCTCATAGGCAAGTATTTCTGTTTGGCGTACTGAAAGACCTTCACGAATAATTTTTTCGGCCAAATCTTGTGGATTATCAACTGTTATAAGACAACGTGCATGACCGGCAGAAAGCTGTCCATCGGTTAAGAATTGTTGTACTTTTTCTGGTAATTTTAACAAACGAAGTGTATTTGCCACATGACTTCGGCTTTTTCCAATCACCTGTGCTAAATCTGCTTGCGTATAACCATGTTCATTCAGCAAAGCTTCATATCCCATTGCTTCTTCAATAGGGTTGAGATCAGCACGCTGAACATTTTCAATAATTGCCAATTCTAAAGCTGTTTTATCATCCACATCACGGACAATCACCGGTAATTGACTTAAATGAGCACGCTGTGCAGCACGCCATCGCCGTTCACCAGCAATTAATTCAAATTGCTGAGGATGATCACGTAAAGGTCTTACAATAATAGGTTGAACAACACCATGCTGACGGATTGATTGTGCTAAATTATCGAGTTCCGATTCAGTAAAATGGCGCCGTGGATTGTGTGGATTACACGAAATGGATTCAAGTGGAACAAACCGCTCAGAAAGTGTAGAAACTGTACTGAACTCTGTTAATTTTTCAGCATGAGGAGAACGTGTAAGACTGTTGTTTAAACTCATATCACCAATCAATGCTGCTAATCCACGTCCCAGTCTTTTTTTTGATTGATCATCATTCATAATTTCACTCTTTGAGTTTTCTTTACAAAAATTATTTTTTCACATTTTTAAGCAGCAGCATGTGCTTGTTTTTCACGTTGTATCACTTCTGATGCTAAACGCAAATAAGCTTGGCTACCTGCACATTTGAGATCATAAAGCAATACTGGTTTACCAAAAGAAGGTGCTTCTGATACCCGCACATTTCTTGGAATAACAGTACGATAAACTTTATCTCCCATAAAAGAACGTACATCCTCAACCACTTGATTTGAAAGATTATTCCGTCCATCATACATTGTTAGGACAATACCTTGAATTTCTAAGGATGGATTAAGTACAGACCGTACTTGTTTAACAGTTTCAAGCAATTGGCTTAAACCTTCAAGAGCTAAAAACTCACATTGCATAGGAACCAAAACGGAATCTGCAGCCCCCATAGCATTAAGAGTTAAGAGATTAAGGGATGGAGGACAATCAATTAAGATATAACTGAATTTTTTTTTCATCTTAGGATCATCATAGAGAGCCTTACGTAATCGTTGAATACGATCTTTTGATGAAGAAATTTCCATTTCAACACCTAAAAGATCAAGTGTAGAAGGTACAATATGGAGATTGGGTACTGCTGTTTTTAAAGCAGCTTTTGTTACTGAAATCCCTGAGACTAAAACATCATAAGAGGACAAAGGACGGTTATTTCGATCTATTCCCAATCCTGTACTAGCATTTCCTTGTGGATCAACATCCATAATAAGAACATTTTCCCCAATAGCTGCTAAAGCTGTAGCAAGATTAATTGCTGTGGTTGTTTTTCCTACCCCACCCTTTTGGTTTGCAATAGCGATAATCCGTGTTTCGCTCATTTTGCTTTTACCCTCTACATGATAGAAGATGAGAAATTTCTAAAATAACAGAATTTTCATCGATTTTACTTTTATGTTTTAGCAGATCAAACTGCCAATTGGCAGAGGCTTTTTTTATTTCTGTAGAGTAATCCCGTCCTTTTTGCAAAACAGCTATTGTTTTTCGTGTTAATAAAGGAAAAATAAGTCCTAAAAGTTCATCAAGTGAAGTCAATCCTCGTGCTGTTATCACCTCTGGTGTTGTTATTTTTTTGTATACATCCTCAATTCTACAATGATAAACTGTTGCTGGAAGATCAAGCCCAGCAATGACTGTTCGTAAAAAAGCAACTTTTTTTCCATTACTTTCAACAAGATTAATATGCCCTGCTTTTTTTTCTTTCAAAAAAATAGCAATCACGATTGCAGGAAATCCACCACCTGATCCAAGATCACACCAATGCAGAAAATTACTGTACAAAGGATAAATTTGCGCTGAATCTAAAATATGACGTGTCCACAGCAGGGGTATTGTTGCAGCAGATACTAAATTAATATGCTTATTCCACTGCATTATTAAAGCTTCAAATTGTATTAAATTTTCCATCGTTTCACGTGAAACAGAAGGAACTATATTTAAAAGCGCCTGATATTTTTGTTCTGTAGAAAGACTCATTAAGCTATTTTAGCCTTTTCACGTCGTTGACGTTGAATATATGTAATAATAAGCGACAATGCTGCAGGCGTCATACCATCAATTTTTTGTGCATCAGCAATTGAACGTGGAGAATTTTCCTGAATTTTTGTTTTTAGCTCGTTTGAAAGACCTGAAATTGACTGAATATCAAGAGAAGAGGGAATTTCTAAACCTTCATCACGCTGAAGAACCGCAATATCTTGTGCTTGTTTTTCTAAATAAACTGCATATTGTGCCTCAATTTCTAAAGTTTCAACAGTTTTAGAATCAATTGACTTTAATTGTGGCCAAAAATGTGAAAGACGCTCTAAACTCATATGAGGATAAGCAAGAAAATCATAAGCCGAACGCCGAACGCCATCACGATTTACTTGTAATCCATGAGCAAATGCTTCATTAGGCGTTAGAAAAAGTTCTTTGCACAGGGATCGTGCTTGATCAAGACGTTGTTGTTTTTCCTGATAACTATTCCAACGTATTTTACTAACAATACCCCATTGCTGTGCTAAGGGTGTCAAACGAATATCAGCATTATCAGATCGCAAAGACAAACGAAATTCAGCCCGTGATGTAAACATTCGATAAGGTTCACAAACCCCACGCGAAACTAAATCATCTACCATCACACCAATATAAGCAGCAGAACGACTTATCATTATTTTATCTAAGCCACCTACCTTACGTGCAGCATTTAATCCAGCCAAAAGGCCTTGTGCTGCCGCTTCTTCATATCCTGTTGTACCATTAATTTGCCCCGCCAAAAAGAGACCTGATAAACAGCGTAACTCTAAAGTTTTAGTCAATTGTTGTGGATTAACAAAATCATATTCAATAGCATAACCAGATTGCAAAATTCTAACATCTTCCAATCCCTCAATACTTCTCAATAAAGAGATTTGTACATCCTCAGGAAGAGAAGTAGAAAGACCATTTGGATAAATAGTATCATCATTTAATCCTTCTGGTTCCAGAAATATCTGATGTCCATCACGTTCACCAAATTTAACAATTTTATCTTCAATAGAAGGACAATAGCGTGGACCTAATCCTTCAATATTTCCTGAATATAAAGCAGAGCGATGAATATTCTCTCTAATAATTTGATGTGTTTGTGCATTTGTCCGTGTTATTGCACATTCAACTTGTGGCTGTTTAATTTTTTCTGTCAAAAGAGAAAAGGGAACAGGATATTCATCAGCTTGTTGTTTTGCAAGAGATTCCCAGTGAATTGTCTTTTTACTAAGACGTGCCGGTGTCCCTGTTTTTAATCTTCCAAACTTTATATCATAACTTTTCAAGCGTTCAGCAAGCTGAACACTTGACTGATCTCCCATACGCCCTGCCATCCATGTTTTATCACCAATATGAATAACACCATTTAAAAATGTGCCTGTTGTTAAAACAACAGCACCAGAAAAAACTCTTCCTTGTTTTTTTAAAACAACACCTGAAACACTCTTCTCTTTAACAATCAAATCAACAACCTCATCTTCAATGAGAATAAGATTATCCTGTTCTTGCAAAAGATTTTGAATTACTTCTTTATAGAGCTGTCTATCAGCTTGAGTACGTGGTCCTCTTACTGCTGGTCCCTTACGTCGATTAAGAAGTCTAAATTGAATTCCAGCAGCATCTGCTGCGCGTCCCATAAGACCATCCAAAGCATCTATTTCACGAACAAGATGTCCTTTTCCAAGTCCACCAATAGCAGGATTACAAGACATTGTTCCTAATGCAGATATTTTATGTGTAACAAGAGCAGTTATTGCCCCTGCGCGCGCTGAAGCACAAGCAGCCTCACAGCCAGCATGACCACCACCAACAATAATAACATCATATAACTGCATTAGGATCTATTCCATAAAGAATCTACTCTCAAGTTTCACGTGAAACAGAATATATAAAATACATGATCTTTAAAATCTGTCTATAAAATAATCAATGTTTCACGTGAATCATTATTTACCAATACAAAATTCTGAAAAAATAATATCAAGCAAATCTTCAACGTCTATATCTCCCGTAATTTTTCCAATAAAATCACTAGCACGACGAAGATGTTCTGCACGTAAACTCAAGTCAAGATATTCATAATTTATAGAACACTCAATTTCTTTAACAGCCTCTTTTAATAATTGAAGTTGCCTTTTACGTGCTGGTACAAGATTTCCAATTTCAGCGGTACGGCGTGAACAAAATAATTCAAGTTTTTTAATAAAACAGTCAAAATTTAAACCTGTTGATGCAGAAAACTGTATAAAAAAATGGGATTTTTTATCTTCATAAAGATCAAGTTTATTACCAACATGCCATATTTCAGCAGAAGTTTCTGGTAATTCAATTTCTTTTGGTTTTATCAAATCATAAACCAAAATAACCAAATCAGCATCTCTAACATGCTGTTTTGCAACTTCTATTCCCAATTGCTCAATTTTGTTTTCTGTTTCCCTAAAACCAGCAGTATCTGTCAAAAAAATTGGTAAACCACCAACAACAAGCCTCATTTCTAAAGCATCACGCGTTGTTCCTGCTTCGTCTGTCACAATAGCAACAGGCTTTCCAGCCAAACGATTCATAATACTTGATTTTCCAGAATTTGGAGCACCTACAATAACAATTTTTAATCCATCGCGTAAAATGCTAGCACGTTCTCCATCATCAATATGTTTTTGAAGAGAACTACAAAGATCACTCACATCTTTCCAAACTTTATCAGATAACGAACTTGGAACATCAGCTTCATCAGAAAAATCAAGCTCTGCTTCAATAAAAGCACGTGCTTTCATCAGTTTATGACGCCAATCGCGATAAAGTGCTGTTAAATGCCCACTAGCACCCATAACCGCCAAACGTCGCTGACTTTCCGTTTCTGCTTCTATTAAATCAGCAAGCCCCTCTGCTTGAACAAGGTCTAATTTTCCTTCCATAAAGGCACGACGAGAAAACTCACCTGCTTCAGCAAGACGACACCCAGAAAATGTAGATAATTCATCGAGAAAACGATTTACAACCGCTTTTCCTCCATGCAAATGAAACTCTGCACAATCTTCTCCAGTAAAACTATGAGGTGCAGGAAAAAAAACAGTCAAAGCAGAATCTAAAAAGCTACCATCAAGCGCTGTAAGATTTCCATAATGCATAAATCGCGCTTTAGGTAAACAACCACAAAGCGCTTTAACAATTTCCACAACATGAGGACCAGAAAGTCGAATAACTGCAACCCCTGAAGGCAACAATCCACTCGAAACAGCAAAGATTGTATCCACAGGATATATCCTAATCAAAAAACTTAATGTTTCTATGTATTCATTGAATCAAAGAATTCACTATTGTTTTTCGTTTGCTTTAATTTATCAATTAAAAATTCAATTGCATCTGTTACATTCATAGGAGCCAAAATACGACGAAGTACAAAGATTTTATGTAAATCTTGTCGTGCCACTAAAAGCTCTTCCTTACGTGTTCCTGATTTTAGAATATCCATGGCAGGGAAAATACGCTTATCTGCAACTTTACGATCAAGAACAATTTCCGAATTACCTGTTCCTTTAAATTCTTCGAAAATAACCTCATCCATACGACTACCGGTGTCAATCAAAGCTGTTGCAATAATAGTTAAAGATCCACCTTCTTCAATATTACGTGCTGCACCAAAAAAACGTTTAGGACGCTGTAGAGCATTTGCATCCACACCACCTGTCAAAACTTTACCTGATGAAGGAACAACCGTGTTATATGCACGCCCTAAACGTGTAATAGAGTCAAGGAGTATAACAACATCACGCCCATATTCAACAAGGCGCTTTGCTTTTTCAATAACCATTTCAGCTACCTGTACATGGCGTATTGCCGGTTCATCAAAAGTAGAAGAAACAACCTCCCCTTTTACAGAACGTTGCATATCAGTAACTTCTTCTGGCCGTTCATCAATTAAAAGAACGATAAGATAACATTCAGGATGATTTGTGGTAATAGAATGCGCAATATTTTGAAGCAGAACCGTTTTTCCTGTCCGAGGAGGTGCTACAATGAGTCCTCTCTGACCTTTTCCCAATGGAGATATCAAATCAATTACCCGTGATGACATATCCTTTTCTGTAGGATCTTGTATTTCCATTTGGAAACGTTCATTTGAATAAAGAGGCGTAAGATTATCAAAATGTATTTTATAGCGAATCTTTTCAGGATCTTCAAAATTTATCGTATTAATTTTAAGAAGAGCAAAATAACGTTCTCCTTCTTTTGGACTCCGTATAGGACCTTCAACAGTATCACCTGTTTTTAAAGAAAAAGATTGAATTTGCGCAGGTGAAAGATAAATATCATCAGGTCCTGGAAGGTAATTAGCATCGGCAGATCGCAAAAATCCAAATCCATCTTGTAAAACTTCGACGACTCCTTCTCCTATAATTTCCACATCTTGCGATGCAAGTTTTTTCAAAATAGCAAACATTAATTCCTGTTTGCGCATCAGGGAAGCATTTTCAACTTCTAATGTTTCAGCAAAAGAAACAAGTTCAACGGGATTTTTACTTTTAAGTTCTTGTAGTTTCATTTCTTGCATGAAATATGCTCTTTAAGTAATGGAAAATTCTTCTTGAATTAATTTATGGAAAATTTCTAGAATGGAATATTCTTATTAAGAAAGAAATATTGTACACTCAATTTTAAAAATCTGCAAGCACCATTTATATGAATTACTTTTATAGAGAACAAAGTAAAGGTATAAAAAAATCAATTATATAAATTTCTTTTAAATTAAATGAATAACTAGAAAAACATTTAAGTAATATTCAAATAAACTCACTTAATAAAACTTTAACTAAATAGCTATATAGCACTAATAAATAAATATTCAAAATCATTTTTGTTTTTTACAGATATTTTTATATTAAATAGATTCTAAAAGATGGGATTCTTCTTATTTAAACCTGTGTTTAGTGTGAATTATTAATTATACTTTATTTGTCCTCAATTTTATCCACAAATGAGAAAATAAAAAAAGCAGACATAACATTACTTTAAAGATATTATCCCCGCACTTTCCTCATAAGAGGAGATAAATTATCACAACCATTCATTTTGTGCATAATAATGGAGAATTTCTGCTGAATTTTAATTTTATAAAAAACACTACTCATATATACACATTTGTTAACAAGGGATTAATATTTTTGTGACAAAAGAAAAAAAAATCTTTCATTTGCACATGCTTTCTGATGCAACAGGGGAGACATTAATCTCTGTTGGAAGGGCTGTTGCATCACAATATACAATGAGTCAAGCAACAGAGCATATCTATCCGATGATTCGTAATGAAGCACAGTTACAAAGAGCTCTTGATGAAATACAACAAGAACCTGGTATTGTTCTTTACACAATCATTGATAAAAAAATTAAGCTCCTTCTTAAGAAAAGATGTGAGAAAATGAAAATCCCCTGTATTGACATATTACATCCTGTTTTGGATGCTTTTCAGTCTTATCTTGGAACACCAATAAATTTACGTGCTAGTGCACAGCATGATCTCAATGCAGATTATTTTCGTCGTATTGAGGCATTGGATTTTACAATAGAACATGATGATGGACAATGTTCTAATGATTTATCAAATGCCGATGTAATTCTTATAGGAATTTCAAGAACTTCTAAAACACCAACTAGCATTTATTTAGCAAATCGTGGAATCAAGACAGCTAATGTTCCTCTTATTCCAAGTATTGATTTACCAGATGCTCTTTTAGAAGCAAAAAACACTTTGATAATAGGTTTAATTGCTTCTGCTGAAAGAATCTCACATATTCGTAAAAATCGAGATTTAGGAGATAATTTTGCTATTGAAAGTTATACGAATCGTATCAGTATTGCTGAAGAGTTAACTTATGCAAAACGCATTTGCGAACGTTTTGGGTGGCCTGTTATTGATGTTACAAGGCGTTCTATTGAAGAGACAGCAGCAGCTATATTTGAACTTTTGTCGCGATTTCGTGAAAAAAAAGTGAAAGAATCTCATGACAACAGATAAGTTAATATTAGCATCTCTTAGTTCTTATCGTGCACAATTATTGAAAAAAGCAGGTTTAAATTTTTTTATTGAAGGAGCCTCTTTTGATGAAAGAGAGATAGAAAAAATAGGAAAAGCAAAAAATCCTAAAGAACTCAGCTGTTTTCTTGCAAGTGCAAAGGCAAAAAATGTTTCTGATCGCTTTTCTAATGCTTTTGTCATTGGTTGTGATCAAGTGCTTGATTTGAAAGGTCAAATTTTTCATAAAGTCACAAGTAGAAGAGAAGCATATCAACGTTTGTGTGATTTATCAGGAAAAACTCATTCTCTTCATAGTGCAGTGGCTTTATTTCACAATGGTCAAGAAATTTGGCTGGAATCTTTTAGCGCACATATGTCAGTACGTTCTCTTTCATCAGAATTTATTGAACGTTATTTAGCACGTGTTGGAACAGACGTTTTAAACAGTGTGGGGGTATATCAAATTGAAGGAGAAGGAATTCATCTTTTTGATAAAATTGAAGGAGATTTTTTTACCATTATTGGCTTACCTTTATTACCTTTACTCGTAAAACTGCGTCATTTGGGGGTGATTGATGGTTAATTACAAAGAAAAAAGTTATCCACGTGCTTTTGTTGTAGGCAGTCCTATTAATCATTCAAAATCACCAAAAATTCATAATTTTTGGCTTAAACAATATAATTTACAAGGCGAATATCTGGCACAGGAAGTAACTTCTGAAAAATTTAGAGATTTTTTTACCTCTATAAAAAAAATGGGTTTTTGTGGAGGGAATATCACTATACCTCACAAACAAGAAGCTTTTCATTTGGTAGAATATAAAGATGATGTAGCAACAATGATTGGTGCTGTTAATACGCTTTGGTATGAAGGAGATAAACTTTGTGCTACCAATAGTGATGCCTATGGTTTTAGCGCTAATCTTGATGATTTTTTTCCTGATTGGGGAGGGGAAACAGCGCTTGTTTTTGGTGCAGGTGGTGCTGCGCGTTCTGTTCTCTATGCCTTAAAAAAACGTAGATTTGAACGTATTTTCTTAGTTAATCGTACAAAGGGGCGCGCAGAAGATTTAGCACAGCATTTTGGAAAACCTATTGAAGTTCACGATTGGCAGAATAGAGATAAAATACTTTACCAAGCTGATTTAATTGTCAACACGACCTCTATAGGTATGATAAATCCTCATGAAAAAAAAATAAATTCTTTTTTTTGCGATTTTCATAAGGCAAAAACAACAGCATTAGTGACAGATATTGTTTATACGCCATTAATAACGCCTTTTCTACAACAAGCAAAAGAACATAGTTTAAAGACTATTGATGGACTTGGTATGCTTTTGCATCAAGCTGTTTTCGGGTTTGAAAGATGGTTTGGAATAAGACCAGAGGTTACAAAAGCATTACGAACAGCAATTTTACAGGATATGGGTGAAAAGACAGAATGAAAATCATAGGACTGACCGGATCAATTGGTATGGGAAAATCAACAGTTGCTGATTTTTTAAAACAAGCAGGTGTTCCTGTTTTTAGCGCTGATAATGTAACACACCAACTTTATAAGAGTAAACCAGTTATATCGCTGATAGCAAGTGTGTTTCCTAGTGTTATTGAAGATGGTAAAGTTAATCGCCTAAAACTTTCTGAAATTTTGATAAATGATCATGAGAAATTACAAATCTTAGAAAAAATAATACATCCTTTGGTGCAAAAAAAAGAACAAGAATTCATTAAGGTAGCGCACCAACAGGGAAAAGAATTAGTTGTTCTTGATATTCCACTTCTTTTTGAAACAAATAGTGAAAAACGTGTAGACAGTGTTATTGTTGTCTCTGCTCCACGGGCAATACAAAAAGCACGTGTAATGATTCGCCAAGATATGAGTGAAGAAAAATTTGCCTTTATAGATGCTAGACAAATGCCTGATAAGGAAAAACGCAAACGTGCTGATTTTATTATTGATACAGGAAAAGACTTAGAGAATACACGTGAGCAAGTTTTTTACGTGATAAAAAATTTACTAAAGAATTGAAGTTATGCGTGAAATTATTTTTGATACAGAAACAACAGGTTTAGATAAAGAAAAAGACCGCATAATTGAAATAGGTTGTGTGGAAATGGTTGATCGTTATCTTACAGGACGCCAATTCCATGTTTATTTGAATCCTCAAGGTGTTATCATTCCCGATGAAGTTGTAGCAATTCATGGATTAACCAATGAACGCTTAAAGAATGAAAAAATCTTTAGTGATATTGCTGATGAATTTTTGGAATTTATTGATGGTGCAACAATGATTGCCCATAATGCAAGTTTTGATATTGGTTTTATTAATGCAGAATTAGGACGAGCAAATAAACCACTTATCAGTATTGATAATATTCTTGATACATTAGCTATGGCACGGCGCAAATTTCCCATGGGTCCTAATTCTCTTGATATTTTATGCAAACGTTTTGGAATTGATAATAGCCATCGCGTTCTTCATGGTGCTTTGCTTGATGCAGAGATTCTCGCCGATGTTTATATTGAACTCATTGGTGGAAAACAGGGTGTGTTGGGTTTCAATAACAAAAAAAAGGATGATGAAGATATAAAAAACGATAAAGGCGCCCTTTATGCGATTAAACATCGTCCACAGCCTTTACCTTCAAGATTAAGTGTAGAAGAAAAAAATATGCACGCTGATTTTATCAGCAAAATGGGAGAAAAAGCTCTGTGGAATCACTTCAAAATCCCTGAATAGCTCTATCTTTTCCTTAAAAAGATTATTTAAAAATCTGAGAAGGGTAAAATCTCTTAAAAAGATTTTTCTAAAAAAATGGTCGTTGTGGGGAGGGGAACACCACAACGACCGTATCGCTACATCGTACCTCAGCTATCATAGGAGGAGCAAAATGAAAGCTATTATATCCTGTAACAGCAAAGAAAAGCTCTAGGTACCGAATATAAAGTGTAGCGACTTCATACTTTATGAAAACAAAAAATGGCTTTTTAGAGGCAGATTGATAAATTTTATAATAAGAGCAAAAAAAATGTATAAGAGTGCATTATTTTTAGGCTGAAATGGAGAGATAAAATTGTCATGAAAGCAACAGATCATCTTTTTTTGGTTGATGGGTCGGGCTATATTTTTCGTGCTTACTATGCTTTACCACCTTTAAAGCGCAAAAAGGATGGCCTTCCTGTAGGAGCTGTAGCTGGTTTTTGTAATATGCTATGGAAATTACTCTGTGATGCGCGCAATACCGCTACGGGTGTTGTTCCAACGCATTTTGCCGTTATTTTTGACTATTCATCCGATACTTTTAGAAAACAAATTTATCCACAATATAAAGCCAATCGGGAAACACCACCTGAAGATCTTATCCCTCAATTTGCGTTAATACGTCAAGCAACAAAGGCTTTTAATTTGCCTTGTATAGAGAAGAAAGGATTTGAAGCGGATGATTTAATTGCAACCTATGCAACATTAGCAACAAAGGTTGGAGCAAAAACAACCATTATTTCTTCTGATAAAGATCTTATGCAACTGGTAAATACATATGTCTCTTTGTATGATGGAATGAAAGACAAACATATAGGTATTTCTGAAGTTATAGAAAAATGGGGTGTTGCACCTGAAAAAATGATTGATTTGCAAGCTTTGATTGGAGATACAACGGATAATGTACCAGGTATTCCAGGCATTGGTCCAAAAATTGCCGCCCAATTGCTAGATCAATTTGATTCTCTTGATCTTTTGTTACAGCGTGTGAAGGAAGTAAAACAAACAAAACGGCGTGAGAATATTCAAGCATATAGTGAACAGGCAAAAATTTCTCGTGAGCTCGTTCGCCTTAAAACAGATGTCCTCGTAGACAATGATTTAGATGATTTCATTTTGGAGCCCCAAGATGGTCCGCGTTTAATTGGTTTTCTTAAAGCTATGGAATTTTCAACATTAACGCATCGTGTGGCAGAAGCAACGACATGTGATGCATCAGCTATTGATGCGCTTGATATAGATGTTAAATGGGAAATACCTAGATATGAGCGTGATTCTGATGTAAAGAAAGGAGATAGTGCACTACCTCATAATTTTTCTGAGAATTCTCCACAAGAGTTAGCAGAAAAACGTAAAAATCAAGCACTGACTCAAAAAGTTACCAGAGATGCTTATATAACAATTCTTGATGAAGAAATTTTGCAAGAGTGGTTATGGCAAGCAGAAGAGCAAGGTTTTTTTGCATTTGATACTGAAACAACGTCACTTGATCCTCTGCAAGCAAAACTTGTTGGCTTTTCATTGGCATTACAACCAGAAAAAGCAGCTTATATACCTCTTGAACATGTTGAAGGGGGAGATGATCTTTTGGGAAAGGGACGTATTGCCGCACAGATTGAAACTGGAAAGGCTTTGGCGCTTTTGAAACCACTTTTAGAAAATCAAGCGATTTTAAAAATCGGTCAGAATATAAAATATGATTTGTTGGTGATGAAACAATATGGCATCGTGATGCGCTGTTTTGATGACACCATGCTGTTGTCCTATGCTTTAGATGCAGGAACATTAATGCATAATATGGATGATTTATCTAAGCGTTGGCTTGGACACAAACCGATTGCCTACAAGGATTTAACATATAACGGAAAAAAGATTACTTCTTTTGCAGAGGTAGATTTGCAACGAGCAACGTTTTATGCTGCCGAGGATGCGGATGTAACACTTCGATTATGGCAAGTTTTAAAACCACAACTTGTCGCTCAGGGAATGACAAAAATTTATGAACGCCTTGATAAACCACTGATAGAAGTTCTTGCAAGAATGGAAGAACGTGGAATTCTTATTGATAGACAGATTCTGTTGCGCCTTTCAGGAGAATTAGCACAGGCTGCTGCTATTCTAGAAGAGGAAATTTATCAACTGGCTGGTGAGAAATTTAATCTTGCTTCACCAAAGCAATTAGGTGATATCCTTTTTGGTAAAATAGGATTGCCTGGAGGAGCTAAAACCAAGGGTGGACAGTGGTCAACTTCTGCACAGACCTTAGAGGAATTGGCAGCAGAAGGGCATATTTTGCCGCGTAAAATTATAGATTGGCGTCAACTTGCAAAACTAAAATCGACTTATACAGATGCTTTACCCTCTTATATTTTACCAAAAACAGGGCGTGTTCACACCAATTATTCTTTGGCAATAACATCAACGGGGCGGTTGTCATCATCAGAACCAAACTTGCAAAATATTCCTGTACGGACCGCTGAGGGGCGTAAAATTCGCACAGCTTTTATTGCTCCAAAAGGTCATGTCTTGCTTTCGGCTGATTATAGTCAAATTGAATTGCGTATTCTTGCACATATAGCTGACATTACGGCATTAAAGGAAGCTTTTGCTAAGGGGCAGGATATTCACGCTATAACAGCATCCCAAATGTTTGGAGTAGCGATAGAGGGAATGCCACCAGATGTACGACGGCGTGCAAAAGCGATTAATTTTGGCATCATTTATGGTATTTCAGCTTTTGGATTAGCCAACCAGTTGGGGCTTTCACGGCAAGAAGCGGGACGTTATATTCAACTCTACTTTGAAAGGTTTCCAGGAATTAAAGACTATATGGAAACGACAAAAGTTTTTGCACGCCAACATGGTTATGTAGAGACAATTTTTGGACGTCGTATCCATTACCCAGAAATAAAAGCATCGAATCTACAAGTTCGTTCTTTTAATGAGCGTGCTGCTATCAATGCACCAATTCAAGGATCGGCAGCAGATATTATTCGCCGTGCCATGATTCATATGGAAGATGCTTTGCAAAAAGAGAAACTGTCAGCAAAGATGTTACTGCAAGTGCATGATGAACTTATTTTTGAGGTACCAGAAGACGAGAGTGAAAAGACCATGACTGTTGTTAAAAAGGTTATGGAAAACGCTACAATGCCTGTTCTTTCTTTATCTGTACCCCTTGAAGTAAAAGTCATGGTTGCAGAAAACTGGGATGAAGCACATTAGTCTTTTTCATTTATTTTGTTTTTAAGAAGGGTCGTTGCATTGGCAAGATCAAGATAAGCTTTAATTGGCAAATGATCTGAGGCAATGCGTGCAAGCGGTGAAAGATGATTTTCAATATTTGTTATAAGCTGATGAGGAAAAGCAAAAATTCTATCAAGAGCGAGAAAAGGAAAACGAGAAGGAAAACTTGGTACAATTCCAAGTGTGCTATCAAAATAGGGAGATAAATGCTTTAAAGAGGAACTTTTTCCTGTTCGCCATTCATTAAAATCACCAATGAGGAGTGTAGGCATAAGAGGACGTTTCTGCAGAAGTGCAAGAAGTGTTTTTATTTGTTGATTACGAGAGTGACGTAATAAGCCAAAATGAGCGGCAACAATACGAATAAGACTTGTATTCATTTCCAATTCTACAATCACAGCACCACGTGGTTCAATGCTAGGAAGCGTTATTTGTAGGATATCTCGTATATGCCCTTTTTTTACAAAAAGAGCATTACCATGCCAGCCATGACCATTAGGTGACATGGTATTCAGCGGTATTCGAGTAAGACCTGTTTCAGTTTTTAAAAGTTGAAGATCAATCAAACCAACACGTTCACCAAAACGTTTATCTACTTCTTGAAGAGCGAGGATATCAACTTGTAGTTCAGTAATAACACGCACAATACGTGTAGGATTAAAAATTTTATCAATACCGATACATTTATGAACATTATAAGAGGCGACGGTAAGATCGTAATGATTGTTCTTATTGATTGTATTTATCTGATGACGAGAATGATTATGGATAGCGTTTAAAAGGGAGCGAGAGAGATTTTGCTGGATAAGTGCAGTGAGCTGAGAAAATCTTTGCTTGTAAGACATCTTCGTCATTTTATGAAAGAGGGTACGCTAATATACTAAAAAGAAAAAAGTAAAGGCTTGTATTAAACAAAAAAAACCTTGTTTCTTAAAAGAAACAAGGTTTTTAATGAGGCACTGTTTTTCGCAATCAGTCACGGTTTGAGCCAAGAAACTGTAGCAAAAAGACAAACATATTGATAAAATCAAGGTAAAGACTCAAAGCTCCCATAATAATTTTACGTCCCTTTGTATCACCGTGATCTCCTTCATAATACATCAACTTAATATTTTGTGTATCGTAAGCTGTTAAACCAGCAAAGATGAATACGCCAATCACAGAAATAGCAAATTGCAAAGCACTTGATGCAAGAAAGATATTCACAAACATGGAAAGCATTAAACCGACCAAACCGATAAAAAAGAATGAACCCATTGCTGTGAGATCACGCTTTGTCGTGTAACCATAAAGTGAAAGAGCACCAAAAGATGCTGCAGTAATGATAAAGGTTTGCACAATACTTTCCGGTGTATAACGCAAAACAATCGATGAGAGAGAGAAGCCGACGAGAGCAGCATAACCAAAAAAGAGGCTACGGGCTGCACTTGTACTCAATGTGTTTATTTTAAAACTGAGGAAGAATACCGCCACGAGTGGTGCAAACATAACAATATAAGAAAGTGGCGATGTATAAAATGTTACTCCAAATGAAGTTAAGTAAACACTGCTATTGATTTGAGCGGCTGCCTGGCTCATATCTGTTGTCGTTGCTAATGATGCAACTGCATAAGCAGCAGCGGCTGTAATAAGCAAACCAATGGCCATTGTATTATAGACACCCAGCATATAACTGCGCAATCCTAGATCAATTGATGCATCGGCATGGGAAACAGACGCCGAACGTAAATTTTTGAAATCAGCCATAATATAAAGTCCTTTAGTATATGTTCCGCCAGATTTTGGAGTTTAAAAGAATCCCTGTTATTATAACAGCAATTTTGTATAAACTATTATTAGCATATACAAACAACTCCAGGCGCCGCTGGCGAAATTCCAGCATACCTCCCTTTATTATGGAGATTTATTTTAAAATTACAAGAGACTTATCTTGGCAAAAAACCTTACAAATTAGTAATGAAGGAGGATATTAATGAAAGATTTAAATCTTTTTAGTAAATTTTCACAAAATTGGAGAAGCTATTTTAGTGATGTTTGCCTAAAGAGAAAATACCAGAAATTTATATTTTCCGCATAGTTTCATTGATGGTAGGTAAAAATCTCATAATATTTTAGGGTAAGTAAACAGGTTTTAAGCCAAAAGGAATTTCGAAAAGTTAAGAATATAAATCTGTAACTTAGAGGGGTTATAGGATCTTCAATATTTTATTATGCTTCCCACGCAAAGGTACTTTCTTAAGTAAGACAATCTTTAATAATATTTGTATACACTCTATGATAACAGGAAACTTTAACGAACTTTTGAATAGATCTATACTTTAATCTTGAAATGCAAAAGATGATATAGAACAGTTCGTTTCCAGTAAATTGATGATAGACGAAATTTTTTATACCGTATTAAAATCAACAGGTTCATGGATGAGAGCTGTTATTGTAGGGAAAAGTCTACGATGTTTATGAGTTTTAGAAAAACCTGAAAAAAAAGAGTTTTTAAAACCATAAATTTTAATAGGAACGACCTTTATTTTATCAATGGTCATAGTGCTTTTTTCAGAATCCGCAACGATGTTTTTTGTTACAGAGATATTTTTTTCGAGAAAAATAACAACAGGCTTTTTTTGCATTTCTGTATTTGTAAAATAGTGATTTGTGAGCGGTTTTGTGAGATCGATAGGAAAAACATTTATATATTTAGTGAATAGACGCATCCACCAAAGTTTCGCAGTATGAGCATTAACAACAATAACTGGATTGCGCAACTTTGTTATTTCACAAATAGCTAGAGCCAGAGAAACATTAAGAAAAGATACATGATTAAAAGCAAGAATAGGATATTTTTCAGCTTTGGAAAAATTTTCCAACCCTTTTACGTTTAAACGAAAAAAGGTTCGAAACAAAATAAAAATAAAGTCTACAATAGGATTTCTAGGAAAATATTTTACTATAGCAATTGTATTTATTAAAGAGCTAATACCAATAATAAGAACTATTCTATCAATTGAAGCACCAAGATATTGAATAAAAGTAATAATACATGATCCTATAACTATAACAGCAGCATTGAGAATGTTATTAGCAGCAATAACACGCGCTCGTCTATGAGGTTTGGCCCAAGCTTGCAATGCGGAAAATCCAGGAACAACAAGAAAAGTACTTGAAACTGCTGCTAGAGCAAAATCAACGATAATATGTAGTAATTTCGGATGAGAAAAGAAATCAATAAGCGTTTCAGCTTTTAATCTAGGATCAAGATTATTAATAACAATACTTAAGTCTATGCAAACAAAGGCAAAGACAAACATTCCTATAACTGTTAATAATAAGTTAATTCGTTTCGCGGAAAGCCAAGCTGACATTGCAGATCCAAGAGAAGAAAAAATGGCAAACAATGTTAAAAACAGAATAGTTCCATTTGGAAGGTAATCGAGAGAAGCAGAAAGCATTGGAATGATGGTTAAGAATGTGGCGGCTACAAATAAAAACCACGAAATTATCAAGCTTGCAACCAGTAAGGGTTTTTCTTGAATACAGTCTTTAAGAACAGATTTGGTAGAACGTATGATGTTATAGTCAATAATAAGATCCGATTGCGCAGGAATATTTTCTGGCATAAAACAACTTGTCGCCCACGAAAGTATAGCAAAGATAATTATAATGAGTGCCGAAATAATTTGCATTTCGTTTTGAAAATCGAAACTAATACCAGCCCATAATGTTCCTAGTAAAATAGCAATAAGAGTTGCTGTTTCTACCCACGCATTGGCATGTGGTAAATGAGACTTTGCTATATGGTCTGGTAATGCTGCATACTTAATGGGTCCAAAAAATGCTGAAGCAGAACTAAGAATAAATAAACATATCATAAGTAAAGTGATAGAAGATAATAAGAGAGAGACCACGGTTGCTAAAGCGATAAAGAGAGTAAAGAGTTTAAGCAAACGAGCAACTTTTGCTTTATTAAAGCGGTCAGCTAATTGACCTCCTATTGCAGAAAATAAAAGAAAAGGAAATGAAAAAATACCATTTGTTAAACTAATAAGGCTTGATTGGTATTCTAAAGCACCACATGTGATAATGAGGAAAATTAAAGTATTTTTAATAAAATTGTCGTTAAAAGCAGAAAAAAATTGGCACAAAAACAGAGGAGCAAAAACGCGCGAACCCAATAAAAAAGAATGATCATCTGCGCTTAGAAAATTTTTTTGAGGAGTCGAATTCTTTTTATTCATTTTTCTTCTCTTTACCGTTTAATCATATACTCTGTAAAAGAGTATAGCTCTCTTCTCAAGAAAAAGGGAAAAATGTACTGTGTTTTTTGCTTTAAAGTCAATAAAGATTTGTATTTTCTGTCTGAATGAATAAATATAAACAGGTAAAAAAAGCAAAAAAACTTTTAGTATGAATTGTAGATTTGTACATACCATCCACCGTTCAATTTTAAAATGCATGATGTTTTTCGAATAAGTATAAGAGTATAAAAATAACAGGAACGGGATAATTTTATATTACATTTGGCAAGAGAGCGGTTTTTAATTACTTACCGATAAAGTAATGAATTATTGAAATGATAAAAGAATTCTATATCAGAATAAGCTTTAATATTTGAGCTATGGAATTTTATACAGAAATTGAAAGAGAGAAACATAAATCTAAAAGAGATAATCTTTTAAAGGCAACAAACTAAGAGTTTTTCTAAATCAAAATTTATAAATAAAAGCCGACAACATATCGTTCTCTTTAGATACCATTATTGAAGAGCAATATGTTGAGAAGGGGAGAGCATTCTTATTCAGAAGAAGGGCTATGGGGAGCGTTTTTGCTTTTAATCCAGATATGCAATTCATCTATAAGGATAGCAATGACACCGAGCGTGATAAAACTATCAGCAAGATTGAAAATGGCAAAATAAAGAATATCATCGATATGAAAGAGAATATAATCAGTAACATGGTGAAAACGCATACGATCAATAAGATTGCCTATTGCTCCACCAATGATGAGGGTAAGACCAAAACGCATTAAAGATCTATTATATGCAGTATTTTTCCATAACCATAAAAGGAACACAATAATAGCAAGTGTAATAGCAATAAGCCCCCAGTGAGAAAAGGAAGAAAAAAACGAAAACGCAATACCAGAATTACGCACATGGTAAAGGGAAAGAAAAGGAAGAAGCGGATTTATTGTTCCAAGAGGCATATTGTGTATAACCCAATATTTGACTGCTTGGTCAAGTCCTACTGTAACGATCAAGCCAAGAAGAAAAAAAAGCAGTGATTTTCGTATCATATTCTGATTTCTCATGGTTCTAGTATTAAATAAGGACGGCGGATTTCATAAAGCATGATAGCGGTTGCTACCGCGAGATTAAGTGAGTCAGCACGCCCGCTTTGTGGAATTCGTGCAAGCTTACTGCAATGATTTGCAAGAGATTCTGTTAACCCCTGTTTTTCATTTCCCATGAGCAGTATAATGGGACCGTTTTTAAAATCAATTGTACGATAATCGGTAGATCCTCTAAGATGTGTGCCAACAATCATGCCTTTGAAGTGATCAGACCAGTTTAAAAAAGCACTTTCATCACAATGATAAAGTGGTATAGAAAAAATTGATCCCATCGTTGCACGGACTGTTTCAGGTGAAAAGGGATCTGTTGTTTCACCAATCAAAATAACGCCTTTAGCGCCTACGGCATCAGCGGTACGAATGATGGTGCCAAGATTTCCAGGGTCACGCACCCGATCAAGTGCAACATAAACATCCTCAAGCTGTTCTTTGATTGTTTCAAGTGGTTGCCACTGTTGTTTGAAGATACCAATAACTGTTTGTGGATTATCACGCCTAGTCAGTGATTCCATCACTTTTTGTGAAGCTTTAATGACAAAACCGCCATTGGCTACAGTGCGTGCTGCGGTGTTTTCTATAGCGGTATTACCAATTTTGCTTTTCGAAAAAACGAGTGTTTGTATCGTCCAACCGAGATTGAGAGCATCAATGACCAATTTCAATCCTTCTGCCATGAAAAGACCTTCTCGATTACGGTTTTTTTTCTGGTTGAGTACACGCAGGTCTTTGATAATGGGATTGCTAATAGAGGTGATTTCTTTAACCTTACCAGTTTTGGGTATACACATGTTCAAGCAATCCAACGGCTAAAAAGAGAAGTAGAAAGGGCGCGCCCAGCGGTTTCTTCACGTAAAATCAATTCTCCTGATTCGAGTGTGCCACCAAAATTTATGAATGTATCGCGCATTAAAGTGTGAAGGGCATAGAAAGAAGCACGAATGGAATAAGCAGTAAGTACTATAGCAAGAGGTTTTTCAGAGAGAAGTTTACGACAGTTTGTGATCATAGCTGGTAAATGATCAAACAATTGCCAAATTTCACCATGCGGACCACGTCCATAAGCAGGAGGATCGAGAAGAATCATATCATAAGTTTTTTTGCGACGCAGTTCACGTTCGACAAATTTTATGGCATCATCACAAATCCAGCGAATAGGATAATCTGATAATCGTGCTCTTTCTTGATTTGCTTTTGCCCAAGCAATGGCCTTTTTAGAAGCATCAACATGTGTAACATTGGCACCAGCACGTACACCAATCAGAGAAGCAATACCTGTATAGCCAAAAAGATTAAGCAACTTGATAGGACGTTTAGCTTTAACAATTTGTTCTTCCATAAAGCGCCAATGAGCATCTTGCTCAGGAAAAACTCCCACGTGACGAAAGGAAGTAAAACGACCTAAAAAAGGTAAATCGTTCCAAGAAAGTGGCCAAGTTTCACCAAGTGTTTTTTTAGGAAAATGCCAACGACCAACACCTTCTTCATCGAGGTTTCCTGTGAAAATGGCGTCAACATTAGCCCACTGCTTTTGTGATAAAGCGGGTTTCCATAATGCTTGGCCTTCTGGTCGAATAATGCGGTAAGCTCCATAACGCTCTAATTTTTGTCTGTTACCAGAGTCAATGAGAGCATAATCTGCACTTGACCCTGTTTCTAAAATAACAGGTAAGTTCTCCTGCGGATATCTATCATTGTGGTAAGATTGAAAGAATTGTGCAGGCATATTCGGTATCACTATACAGTTTTTTACAAGTTTATATTACAAAGCTCTTCACTTTTTTCCAAGAGCACAAAGAATTAAAGTCCATTAAATCATGTATAGAAAAAAGAAAAAGGGCACTTTTTATTCTGTATTGAATCAATAAAGAAAAGATTTCACGAAGATCATACCATATCTGTAATTGATTTTTTTAGTTTTTCAAGCTCAGCTTTACTTTTTTTGAGGGCTTTTTTGCATTTATGATATGCAAACCAATTGCTCAAGCTTCCCAGTAAAATACCAAGACAGAAAAAAATAAAGAGCCATATAAAAAAGGGAGCGTGGTAAGTAAAATTTTCCGAGTTTGTTTGAAAAGGATCAAGCGTTAATGTAACCATTTGACGATTAGCTACGATAAAAGCAAGCAGAAGCATCGTAGGGATTAGCAAAATAATCACAAAAAGGACACGTTTAATTGTCATAAATTTACTCATTGATTAAGTCGATCACGCAAATCCTTGCCAGTTTTGAAAAAAGGAATCCATTTTTCTTCAACAACAACAGCTTCACCGGTTCGTGGATTACGACCGTTACGGGCTGAACGACTTTTGACAGAAAAGGCTCCAAATCCACGCAGTTCAACACGATTGCCATTTGCGAGCGCTGTTGAAATTTCTTCAAAAATAGCGTTTACGATATTTTCCACATCACGTTGAAAAAGATGTGGATTTTGACGTGCAATAATCTGTACAAGCTCTGATTTAACCAAAATAGCCTCACTTTCACACAAAAAAAATTTCTATAACTGTGCATCCCATGCACGCACATTACAATATATAAACATATAACCGAATGAAAATAAAACCAAGAAAAAACAAATTGCGAGAAACAAAATTTGAAAATACTTTTTAGAGAGGTTATACAGGTTGAAAGACACGGAACATTTAAGAGATTAGGAAAGTATGTCCGTACACAATAATTATGAAGCTTTTTCAACACAATCGTCTTTAGTGGACGTTTTTAAAAAAGCATCCCGTCATTCGCGTCGTATTATCATATTAAAGTTTTTTTTACCTCTGTTGGCATTTGCAGCAGCACTTTCTTTTTGCTGGTTTACATTTTTCTTTACGCCGATTGCTTCTGAGCCTGTAACTTTGAATAACGAAGAAGAAGGAATAACAAAATTAACAATGCTTAATCCCAAATTAGAAGGTTATACGCGCTCTCATGAACCTTATTGGCTTAAAGCAGAAAAGGCATTTCAAGATCGTACACGTTCTGGAACAATTGGGCTGCAAAACATTACAGCTGAAGCGCTTGTTGGCAAACAAAGACGGGTTTTTCTTGATGCACAAGGGGGATTTTACGATAATATCAATGGTTGTTTACAGTTGGATAAACCATTCACCATTACAACCAATGACGGAATGATTGCACAATTTATGGCCGCAAATATTAATTTATCTGAAGGGAAATTAAATACAGATCAACGTGTCAATATTCAGCGTGCAGGTTTTCATCTTTCCGCAAATGCTTTGCAAGTTCGAGAAAAAGGACAAAATATCTATTTTCATGGTGGTGTGCATTTAGTGTTTGATAAGCAATAAGATCACATCAGTACGAACCATAAATGATTTTTATGTAAAAGAAATATGTGTATCTGTGAACAGAATAAGAGTGAGAAGTAATGAAATGAAGCTGAGGGGATCATACAAACAATGGATGTGTAGGACTTTGGCTTTAAGCCTAGGAATATTAGAGGTTGGAACAGTTTTTGGATATGCTGAAGCCGCCCATTTTGGCATTAATTTATCAAATGACAAAGAACCGGTAGAACTTTATGCCGATTCTTTAGAAATACGTGATAAAGAAGGGATAGCGCTCTTTAGTGGTGATGTTTCTGTCACACAAGGTGATCGTCTTTTGCGAACAGCAAAATTAGTCGTTTACTATGATAAGATTTATAATGCTGCCGATAAAATCCAAGCAGATACAAAGGCATCATCGCCTGCTTGGCTTGGTTCAACGGGTGTTAAGAAAATGGAAGCTTTAGGGAAGGTTTATATAAAAATTGCTACACAAGTTGCTACGGGTGATAAAGGCGTTTTTGATGGCAAATCAAAAATAATGAGCTTAACAGGAAATAATGTTGTACTAACCGATGGTGATAATGTAGCAACAGGGTGCAAATTAACGGCAGATATGAAAAGCGGAAAGGCTTTTCTAGAAGGTTGTGAGACGTCTAAGAAAAAGGGCCGTGTTTCTATTATTTTTAAACAAAGTGAAAAGAATGGCCATTAATGTTTCATGTTTGGAATCAAAAGAAAAAACAGACAGATAGATCTGGCCTAGCAAGTGAAGCTTTTAGAAAGCGCTTAAAGGGAACTTTAATTGCCAGTCATTTGATTAAAGTTTATCGTGGAAGACAGGCTGTTAAGGGAGTTTCTTTTGGCATTCGTACCGGAGAAGCTGTCGGCATTTTAGGTCCTAATGGCGCGGGAAAAACGACATGTTTTTATATGGTTACGGGGCTTATTAAGTCTGATGGAGGATCTATTAAAATTGACGGATTTGATATCACCCATCTTCCGATGTATCGCCGTGCTCGTTTGGGTATCGGCTATCTTCCCCAAGAAGCCTCTATTTTTCGTGGTCTTTCGGTAGAAAATAATATTAAAGCTGTTTTGGAGATCGTTGAAAAAGATCGCTATAAACGACGTGAAGAGTTAGATAGTCTTTTACATGAATTTAAAATTGATCATTTACGAAAAATGCCAGCACTTTCCTTATCTGGGGGGGAACGTCGGCGACTTGAAATTGCACGCGCTCTAGCTTCTCGTCCCAATTTTATGTTACTAGATGAACCATTTGCAGGAATTGATCCTATCGCTATTTTTGATATCCAACAGCTTATTCGTCATTTAACAAGACGTGGAATTGGTGTTTTGATAACTGATCATAATGTACGAGAAACATTAGGGCTTGTCGATCGTGCGTATATCATCCACGCTGGTCAAGTATTAGTTCATGGTGGTCCTAACGATATTATCAACAATGTTGATGTGCGCAGAATTTATTTAGGCGATCAATTTTCTCTCTGATTTTACATTTTTTATGCGTTTTCATTTATCCTTACACAAAACAACATAATAAACATGAGTGCTGTTTCTATCCATTCATGAAATCAAACATATTCATGAGGGGAATAGGGAATTTTATGTGATTCTTTATAAAATATGCTCAATACATATTTTTACCATACAATCAAAAATTTATTGCTTCGTTACAGAAATTATGACGATGTTGTGAAGAGTTTGAAATAAAAATAGCAGATACAATTGTTTGAGGAATATAGCAAAATAGGATTTTACCATTGTGTTAGACAATAAAGTTTTTTAAAAGATATGGTTCATATGACTCTTTCTGAAAGCATCTTAATTTGTTCTCAAACTTTTTTTATAATCATAGCCTTAAATAGATTTTTCTAAAGAGTAGAAAAAGTTCTCATAAAGATGGAATGGTTTCATTATTTTATATTTTTAGTTTGCTTTTGATTATATCATGGAAAAGATATCACTAGATTAACCTTATAATGAATGGTAAATGGGGCTGTAAATGGATACGTATGTTGTTAGAAGGTATATAGATATTAATAATATTTTTCTCTTTTGAATCAAACAACAGATCGATAATACTGTTTCGGATATTTTGACGGTAACACCATGGGTTATATATATTATGGTTATCAAGTAGGGTTTGTGATATTTCGTTTGCTCGCATTGCGTATTTAAAGTGGGTATACAGCTATGGGTATCAGACCAATCTACGAATCTCTTTAAAATAACTATTGGCTGATTTAAAGCCTTTGAGATTGTCGTAATCTGGCATAGTTCAAGCTGTACAGTATTTATCAAAGCAGAGTGCCGTTTTCCTCTATATTTTTGTTATTTCATAAAAGTTAGCTCTAAAAGACAAAGGAAGATGTCGTAAGGAATGGTACACTAACTGTTGTAATGAAAGGATAGATAAATTTATGGATGATGGCTTTTGTTAGGATTATAGGGAAATTAATTTTATGGACAATGTCATTTCCTCATTTTCTCATGCTGTTAATTAGAAGCTGAATGATTAATTATTGTTGCGCTAAGAGTGATAGGAAATGAATTGAGCCATCACCCATTATAAATTGAAAAGTAGTATCACATGTGATGATGCAAGAAAATGCAAGGACTTTAGAGAGCACGGTTTACGAGTTTGTAGGTGAGCATTTGAGCATGTAAAGGGAAAATTAAAGTATGAATTTGAGTGAGTTAATTGCACCGGAAGCAATTATTCCGGCTCTTAAGGCGAATTCGAAGAAACAAGTTCTGCAGATTTTAGCTGAAAAAGCTGCTGAGCTGACAGGTCTTAATGAACGTATGATTTTTGATGTTGTTTTACAACGTGAAAAATTAGGCTCAACGGGTTTAGGAGGTGGTATTGCGATTCCTCATGGAAAACTACCGGATATTGACCAAATTATTGGTATCTTTGCACGTCTTGAAAGTCCAGTTGATTTTGAGGCTCTTGACGATGAACCTATAGATCTTGTTTTTCTCCTTTTAGCGCCTGAGAATGCAGGTGCAGATCACTTGAAAGCTTTGTCGCAAATTGCGCGTGTTTTACGTCATGCTGATGTTATTCAAAAATTGCGCAACACCCATGATTCTAATGGGCTTTATGCTTTACTGATTCAAAATTCAGAATCGAATGCAGCTTAAAGGATGGTGTGGTGTATTGTTGCCAATAGTGCACCACAGTGCAGGCTAGAAGATAATATAATTCGTATTTAAAGAACTAAAAACTGTGGAATTTGACATGTTTCTTTATGAGATGTATTTTCAGGGTTTTGTAGTAAATTGTTTGCGGCAAAAGAGTGCAGTTTATTTCTTGGTTGGGTGATGGTACATTTTTTAGATTCCAATTGCTTAAGGAATAATTTTTTACAAGAAAAAACATTGGTCGCATAAGATCAAAATGATGTTTTTTTAATCTTGTTGTTGAATAAAAAATTCATATTTTTGTAACAACTAAGAGGTCATAATTAAAAATTAAGAAATTGTTCAAATGAACGTGGAAATATTTTGTTTATTGAAAGGATTGTAACAACGACGTTGAAACATCAACGAGTTTTTGTTGAGCTTTTCCGATGAAAAGAATCTTGTTAGAAATTAAAGAAGTGAGCTAAGTGAAGATGTTTAAAAAGACTGTTATTGCTGTATCTGTAATGGTTCTGGTTATTGCTGGAGGAGTGTGTGCACAAACACCAAGCCGTTTAAATCAATTTGAAGCTTGGGGAGCCTATTCTTATAAATCGCCCCAAAATACTATTTGCTATGTGTTGTCAATACCTTTACAGTCTCTTCCAACAACAGTTAATCATGGTGATAACTTTTTTTTGCTTACTAAGCGTTCTCATTCGCCAGTTTCATTTGAACCACAATTCATGGCGGGTTATCCACTTAAGGAAGGATCAAAAGTTACAGTCACTATTGGAGATAAGAATTTTAATTTTTTCACGAAAGATTCATCAGCTTGGCTATCCTCATCGGAGTTAGAGAAACAGCTTGTTTCTGCTATGCGTGCTGGAAAGAATATGACAGTGAAAGCACTTTCAAAACGGGGAACTGCTACTACCTATACTTATTCCTTAAAAGGGGTAACCGCTGCATTAAATGCGGCTCAGAAATGCCATTAAGGCCTTTCAAACTCTAACCGATGGTATAAATTGGAAAACAATGGCTATTTCTTATGATCTTAAACCTGTTGGCTTATGTCCGGTACGGGGAAAAAATCATCTTATGGTGAAAGAGAATTCTAAGTTCTCTTTAATTGGTTTATCTCAAGATGAAATGATACAAGCTTTAAAAGAAGTTGGTATACCAGAGCGCCAAACGCGTATGCGTGTACGTCAGCTCTGGCATTGGCTTTATGTGCGTGGTGTTTCAAATTTTGATGAGATGCGAAATATTTCTAAACCCATGCAAGAGATGCTTAAAAACCATTTTTCCATTGCACGTCCAGAAATTGTTGGGGAACAAATATCAAAAGATGGTACGCGTAAATGGCTTTTACGTTTTCCAGCTCGTGGCGCTGGGAGACCTGTGGAAATTGAAACGGTTTATATCCCTGAAGAGGGGCGTGGTACTTTGTGTCTTTCATCGCAGGTAGGTTGTACGTTAACCTGTTCTTTTTGTCATACGGGAACACAAATACTTGTTCGCAATCTCACAGCAGAAGAGATTTTAGCGCAATTACTCGTCGCGCGTGATTGTTTGGGTGATTTTCCTGATAAGAATACGCCTGATGGGGCAATTGTTCCCGTTGAAGGGCGTAAAATCACCAATATCGTGATGATGGGGATGGGGGAGCCGCTTTATAATTTTGAAGCAGTCAAAAAAGCTTTATTGATTGCGTCTGATGGAGAGGGGCTTTCTTTATCAAAACGTCGGATTACGCTTTCAACCAGTGGAGTGGTTCCTGGTATTATCCGAACAGGAGAAGAAATTGGCGTTATGTTAGCGATTTCACTCCACGCGGTGCATGATTCACTTCGGGATATGCTTGTTCCAATCAATAAAAAGTATCCACTTGCTATATTAATGGATGCTTGCCGTAATTATCCAGGTCTTTCCAACGCCAAACGAATTACATTTGAATATGTTATGTTGAAAGACATAAATGATAGTTTGGATGATGCTAAGAGATTAATTCAATTATTGAAAGGTATTCCTGCTAAGATTAATTTGATTCCTTTTAATCCATGGCCGGGAAGTAATTATCAATGCTCTGATTGGGAACAAATTGAACGTTTTGCTGATGTTGTTAATCAAGCGGGCTATGCTTCGCCTATTCGAATGCCGCGCGGGCGCGATATTTTAGCAGCGTGTGGTCAACTTAAGTCAGCTTCAGAACGTTTACGTAAATCTCAACGTTTGCAGCTTGAAGAAGCATTAGGTAGTTAACAAACTCAATGTCCAGTTATAAGAAGATGGAGGGCAAAGCTGGTAAAAGTACCTGCGATAAGCCAGTTAAAAAAGCGCATATAAAGAGGGTTTTGTTTGAGACTTTTGAAAAGTTTATGAGCCATAAAAACCGTAGAAATTGTGATGGGCAGAGAAATAGGAATATAAGAAAACCCTAAGATGAGCAGTTTTTGTGTTGCCATGGGGTCATTGGCATTAATAAATTGTGGTAAGAAGGTTACGTTAAAAAGAATAACTTTAGGATTTAAAAGATTAATTCCAATACCAGCAAGATAGTTACGTTTGGAGCTCTTATATTGAGATGAGGTTTGTTCAATAGAAAATGTTGAATGCTTACGTAATGCTTGAAGGGCAAGCCATAAAAGATAAAAAGCACCGGCGATTTTAAGAAGAACAAAAGTATGCGGTGAAGCAAAAATAAGAGCCGATAAGCCAAGAGCTACAGCGGTAACTTGAATAGCAAAACCTGTTGCACTCCCAAGAGCGCACATAATTCCAGCTTTTTTACTTTGTGTAATGGTTCGTCCTATAGAAAGCATCATATCTGGTCCCGGAATAAGTGCTAAAATCAACGATGCCACAGAAAATTGTATCAAAATAGGCCACTCAGGAAAAAATGACATGCAAACCTCTTTAATTATAGTGTAAAGAGGTTCAGATAATTTACACCTCTTACAAAACGTGCTTTTTTACACCTTTTTGTATTTTTTTGCATCTTTTAAATGTTGTTCAAAAGAAGTTTATTTGCATAGTTTTTAATCTCTAAATTAAAAAAACGGAATTTTAAAATGAAAAAGTGGAAAAATATGAGAAAAGTTGTTTTAGCCTATTCAGGTGGCTTGGATACGTCCATTATTCTGAAATGGTTACAAAGTGAGCTAGGTGCTGAAGTTGTAACTTTTACAGCCGATTTAGGACAAGGGGAAGAGTTAGCGCTTGCGCGTCGTAAAGCTGAGATGTTGGGTGTTAAAGAAATCTATGTAGAAGATTTACGTGAAGAATTTGTGCGTGATTTTGTTTTTCCGATGTTTCGAGCCAATGCCGTTTATGAAGGGAGCTATCTTTTAGGGACATCAATTGCGCGTCCACTTATTTCCAAGCGGCTTATTGAAATTGCTAAGGAAACAGGAGCAGATGCTATCGCTCATGGGGCAACAGGAAAGGGCAATGACCAAGTACGCTTTGAGCTTTCTGCTTATGCACTTAATCCTGAGATTAAAATTATTGCTCCATGGCGTGATTGGTCTTTTAAAAGTCGAACGGATTTAATTAACTTTGCACATGCGCATCAAATTCCTGTAGCACAGGATAAACAAGGTGAAGCCCCTTTTTCAGTTGATGCAAATTTATTGCACTCATCATCGGAAGGCAAAATTTTGGAAGATCCTGCGATTCCTGCTCCTGAATATGTACATATGCGGACTCTTTCGCCAGAAGCTGCTCCAGATCAAGCAACTATAATCACGATTTTCTTTAAAAAAGGTGATGCCGTTTCGATTAATGGAAAAAGTCTCTCTCCCGCGAATTTACTTTCTGAATTGAATAGTTATGGACGCGATAATGGTATCGGCCGGTTAGATTTGGTGGAAAATCGTTTTGTTGGTATGAAATCGCGTGGCATTTATGAGACACCAGGAGGAACCATTCTTTTGACGGCTCACCGAGCAATAGAATCTTTAACATTGGATCGTGGTGCAGCGCATTTGAAAGATGAGTTAATGCCGCGTTATGCAGAACTCATTTATTATGGCTTTTGGTTTTCACCTGAACGCAAAATGTTGCAAGCTGCTATTGATTTATCTCAAGAAAATGTTGAAGGCGAAGTAACATTAAAACTTTATAAAGGTAATGTAATTGTTGAAGGACGCCAGAGCGAAAAATCCCTTTACTCTAGTCAATTGGTCACTTTTGAGGATGATGAAGGGGCTTATGACCAAAAAGATGCGGCAGGTTTTATTAAGTTAAACGCTTTGCGTTTGCGCACATTGGCAGCGCGTTCTCTAGAGCGTAAATAAATCCCATTTTTAACAAGTATAATAAAATGATATTTTCTGTATAAAATATTTTATTTTGTCATTTTTCTAACTTATCGATGTTGGCAAAGTGTTTTGCTGTCCGATTTTAAGTTCAATGTTAGAAGATTTTTTTCTTGTTGATAAGTGTAATAAGCAAAACCTAAAATAACGGCGATCAAGACACCAATAACTAAAATGAGTAAATTACATATTCATAATATTTATACTTCATTGATATAAAAAAATACAAAAGAAAGAATAGGGCAAAATCTAGTCATAACAAGACTTGATAGAAAGATTTTTGATAGCTTTTCACTTGCTATTATTGACGAATGAATTCAAGAACCATACACCATACTTTTAAAGAGTTTAATTTTTTAGGATAAAGATGATGATGCCTGATCATTGTAATGCCCTTAGCCTTACGTCAGAATTAAAAGATGCAGCTGTTCAATCAAGAGCTTGGCCATTTGAAGAAGCACGTAAGATTATCAAACGATATGAAAAAACGGGTTATCCAGAAAGTATAATATTTGAAACAGGCTACGGACCTTCTGGTTTACCGCATATTGGCACCTTTGGGGAAGTAGCACGTACCACTATGGTACGTCATGCATTCCGTATTCTCACAGAAGATAAAGTAAAAACAAAATTGCTTTGTTTTTCTGATGATATGGATGGTTTGCGCAAAGTTCCAGATAATGTACCTGATCGGGATAAGATGGAAAACTACCTTGGTCAACCGCTTAGTCGCGTCCCAGATCCTTTTGGTGATATTTATCCTTCTTTTGGAGCAGCAAATAATGCGCGTTTGCGCACTTTTCTTGATCGTTTTGGTTTTGATTATGAATTTGCCAGTGCTACCGATTATTATAGTTCCGGTCGTTTTGATGAAACACTCTTAAAAATACTTGCTTGTTATGACAAGGTTATGGCAATTGTTTTGCCTACTTTGGGTGAAGAAAGGCGTGCTACTTATTCACTCTTTTTACCGATTTCTCCATTTTCTGGAAAAGTGTTACAGGTGCCTATGATTGCTCGTAATGTTGAAAAAGGCACGGTTACCTATATTGAGCCTGAAACAGGAGATACCATTGAAACGGAAGTAACGGGGGGAAAAGTTAAATGTCAATGGAAGGTAGATTGGGCAATGCGCTGGACAGCGCTTGGTGTTGATTATGAAATGGCAGGAAAAGATCTTATTGATTCCACGAACCTTTCTTCTAAGATTTGTAAAGTACTTGGTGGAAAGCCACCAGAAGGATTTAACTATGAGCTTTTTTTGGATGAGAGGGGTCAGAAGATTTCTAAATCCAAAGGAAATGGTTTAACCATTGATGAGTGGTTAACATATGCTCCAACGGAGAGTTTAGGGCTTTATATGTTTGCCAAGCCCAAAACAGCAAAACGGCTTTATTTTGATGTTATTCCCAAAGCCGTTGATGAATATTATGCGCATCTTTCGGCTTATGGTCGTCAACAATGGAAGGAGCGGCTTAATAATCCGGTATGGCATATCCATAACGGTTGCCCTCCACAGGTTGATTTACCTGTACCCTTTTCTTTGTTACTCAATTTGGTAAGTGCTTCGAATGCAGAGAATAAAGAGGTTCTCTGGGGTTTTATTTCCCGCTACGCTAAAGGAGCAAATGCACAAACTTATCCAGAGCTTGATCAATTGGTGCAATTTGCCATTAAATATTTTGATGTTTTTGTTAAACCAAACAAAAAATTTCGATCAGCAGATGATAATGAACGAGCAACATTAAAGCAAATTGATGCAAAATTAGCTAGTTTGTCTGAAGCTGCTGATGGAAACACGATTCAAAATGCACTTCTTGATGTTGCACGTTTAACAGAACGCTATCAAGACCATAGCAAAAAAAGTCCTGAAGGGGGGCCAGGTGTTTCAAATGTCTTTTTTCAAATGCTCTATGAAGTTCTTTTAGGGCAAGAACGAGGACCGCGATTGGGCTCATTTATTGCCTTATATGGTATTGATGAAATGCGTGCGCTGATTGCTGAAGCGCTTGTGCGACCTGCGGGGGAATAATGGAAAAGCGTGTGCAAGAAGTAAAACGGCGTCGTACATTTGCAATTATCGCCCATCCAGATGCGGGGAAAACAACGCTAACGGAAAAACTGTTATTATTCGGTGGTGCTATTCAGCTTGCTGGTGAGGTAAAAGCAAAAAAAGACCGTATTCAAACCCGTTCTGATTGGATGCATATCGAACGAGACCGCGGTATTTCAGTTGTAACCTCAGTGATGACATTTGAATATGCAAATCACATTTTTAATCTTCTGGATACTCCGGGACATGAGGATTTTGCGGATGATACCTATCGCACTCTCACCGCTGTTGATAGTGCTATTATGGTGCTAGATGGTGCACGCGGAATTGAGCCTAGAACATTGAAATTGTTTGAAGTGTGTCGAATGCGGGATATTCCTATCGTTACTTTTATCAACAAAATGGATCGTGAGGCACGCGATCCCATAGAGCTTTTAGATGAGATTGAAGAAAAACTTGCTCTTGATACTGCACCAATAACTTGGCCGATTGGTAAAGGTAAAGATTTTTTAGGAACATTTGATCTTCATCATAATAGGTTTCGTCAAAAGGATGATGAGGTAACACAACAGACAGTCTCTAACCTTGATGAGGTTGCAAATTTGCTTCCCCAATATCAACGTTTGAATTTTATTGAAGGCGTAGAACTTGCACGAAGTGCTTGCAAAAATTTTGATCTTCAAGCTTTCCGTGAAGGTCATATGACACCGGTTTATTTTGGTTCTGCTTTACGAAATTTTGGTGTTCGTGATTTGATTAATGCATTGGTTGATTTTGGTCAAAGTCCTCGTGATCAGAGTGCAGATCAACGCAATATTGTTGCAACAGAATCTAAAATGACAGGGTTTGTTTTTAAGATACAGGCGAATATGGATCCTAATCACCGTGATCGTATTGCATTTTTTCGGGTATGTTCGGGGACACTTGAACGTGGCATGAAAACAAAGTTAGTCAGAACAGGAAAGCCGCTAACACTCTCAGCACCACAATTTTTCTTTGCACGTTCGCGGCAAATCGCAGATCAAGCCTATGCCGGTGATATTGTAGGAATTCCTAACCATGGAACATTGCGTATTGGTGATACCTTGACGGAAGGAGAAGATATCCTTTTTAAGGGAGTACCAAATTTTGCACCGGAAATTTTGCGTCGTGTTTGTTTGGGCGATCCGATGAAAGCAAAAAAATTGAAAGAAGCTTTGCAACAAATGGCAGAAGAAGGGGTCGTGCAATTATTTATTCCCGATGATGGTTCACCTTCTCTTATTGGTGTGATTGGTGCTTTGCAAATTGATGTTCTCAAAGAACGGCTTAAAATAGAATACGGCTTGCCGGTAAATTTTGAAACAGCACGTTTTAATATATGTCGTTGGATTTCAGCAGAAAGTAAAGATGAACTGCAAAAGTTTCTCACCAATCACCGTTCTGCTATTGCTCATGATCTAGAGGGCGCTCCGGTTTTTTTAGCAGAAAACCATTTTTCATTAAATTATGAAGCAGAACGAGCACCAAAAATAAAATTTGCTTCTTTTAAGGATTATCAAATACGCTCTGAATAAACTGCAACACATTGATTTATAAAGATAACTTATTGTTATTTATCTTGAATAAGAACCCAAAAATTGTAAGTCTCTCTTATTTTGAATCACTTAAAATCATTTGTTTGTACGTTATGGATGAAGCTGACATGTGGGTAAAATTGTACAAGAAAGGAATACACGGCCTTTTACGAACGCTTTCAAATGTTAAGGGCTATAGAAACATTGAAGACTAACACAAATAGCATAATGGTGCTCCAGCTTGTTTCTTCATAATGGTAAATATGACAGCATTTACGTATGTTATTGCGAAATGGATTTAAGTACTTTAAGAAATGTTAAAACAGATATCTTGACAAGAAAAAAACTATTTTCAAAAATCATAGAAAAAGGAGAGATACGCTCTCTCCTTTTTATAGAAAAATTACGATAAGAAGGCTTAGCGAAGTCCCTCTTTGATCCACTCAGAAATGCGACCTTTGGCAGCAGCACCAACCATATTTGATGCAACGCTTCCACCTTTGAACATCAATAAAGTAGGAATCGAGCGCACTCCATATTGGGTAGCCAGTTCTGGATTTTCATCGATATTCACTTTGGTAATTTTAACTTGATTTTGCATTTCCATTGAAATTTCATCTAAAATCGGAGCAATCATTTTGCAAGGTCCACACCACTCTGCCCAAAAATCAACCACAACAGGGGTAGAGGAGGTCAGCACTTCACTTTCGAAATTGCTCTTATCAACTTTTATACATGTCATTGATTTGTCCTTTATATTCATTTCTATAGATTGGTACGATAACGCTTCATATCAAGTTATTGCAAAGATAAATGATAAGGAGTTTTATGAAAAAGGTTTTTTCGGTTTATCATGCAATTTCATTCAGAAGTGCTTCGAGTTTTTCTGGAAAAAGCTTAAAAACTTTCGCTTCTTTACTGTAAATAAGAAGAGCTTGAATATCTTTGTTTGGATGAATAGCTTGTAGCAATTTGCGGTAAAGAGCCATTTGCAACAAATGGTGTGGAGGGATAGCAGCTTCATCTTCAGGTGGTGTTCCCGTTTTAAAATCTGCAAAGATTATGCTGTTTTCTGTGATGTAGAGACGGTCAATTTGACCAGAAATTGCGTGTTCTTTTCCACGAATTTTGACAGTACCCATTAAAGGGACTTCAGCACGCGAATGTTCAGAGAAGAGGGGGATGAGATAGACATGATCTAAAATCTGCCAGACATGACAAAGTGCTTTTTCTTTTTGTGTTTCCTGCCAATGAGAAGCTTTACTGTTAAGATAGTGTTGGGCGTAATCACGACGTTTTTGAGGGGAACAATTGGGCAAGTATTGCAGCAATCGGTGAATAATATTACCATATTCAATGAAAAAAGCTCTGTTGGTATTTGTTTCTCCTAAGACAGGTGAAATACTAAGATGTTTTGGATTAGAGGAAATCTCAGGATCAGCTTCAATAGAAAGGCTTGCAACAGAGGGCCGCAATGGTTTGGGTAGAGCTGGTTCTGCTGGAACTTTATGAGAAAAAAAAGCAGGCAAAGATGGGAGCACTTGGCGCTCAGTACAAGGTATTTCTTGATTTGTAGAGGGAGAAGAAGAAGGTGTAATGCAATAACGCCAAGCCTCAATATCTTCTGCTGGACCTTTTATAGCAACGGCATGGGGTTTGAGAGCATTTTTTACCAATTGTAGCCATGTATGAGGAGAAGTTTTTTCACCACTATATCCACAAACAAACAAGCGATCTTCAGCACGTGTCATTCCTACATAAAGCAGACGCCTATATTCTTCTTCTGCCCGTTCTTTTAAGTATGACAATGCTTGTTTAGAGAGTTTTGTATCAAATTTTTCATTGGGACGCCAAATAAATGCTTGTTGATCATTCCATTGTCCATCATTTGAAGGTGCTTTAAGCAAATGGGGTGCGTGTTGAGGGTGCCAAATAGCACTTCCTGGATCAACCAGAAAGACCACGGCAGCTTCTAAGCCTTTCGCGGCATGAACAGTCATAATACGAATTTCTTCGTGATTTTGATCAAACTCGCGTTTAATTTCTGGATCATTTGCAGTGAGTGTTTCCAAAAAAGCTTGCAACCCTGGTAAACCAGTTTTTTGAATGGTAAGTGTATAATCCATAAAGGCATCAAGGACATCATTTGCTTCCACTCCTAAACGTGCGAGTATTTTCTGTCGTCCCTTATCATTGTTTAAAATATGGCTATAAAATTCAAAAACCGGTATTTTATCTACGAGAATACGATAGTTACTCAAATTTTCAAAAGCGGTTTTAAAAGATTTATGTGATGAAGCATGTATACAGAGGCTTTGCCAAAGGGAGCCTGTACGATGAGCGGCAAGCTGAAAAAGCTCCTCTTCACTCAGAGCAAAAAGTGGGCTTTTTAAAACACAAGCAAGAGAAAGATCATCTTGTGGTTGCAAAACAAAACGTGCCAGCGCCATTAAATCACGCACACTCATATGATTGGTGAGTTGTAACCGATCAGCACCCGCTACAGGAATATTGCGTTGTTTAAGGGCACGGGATAGAGCAGAAACAAAATGATCACGTTTACGCACCAAAACCATAATATCACGAGCACGCATGAGGCGCCCTTTCGCGGGTAGTATTTTTCCATTATGCAACCAGCCGGCAATTGTTTCAGCAATTTTTTCTGCCAAACGTATTTCAGGTGAGTCTAAATGCTCAACGCTTAAATGCCACTCATCAGGGAGGTCATTTTTTTCTTTGGAAATAGCGTCCCATACAATAACATCACCTGGGTTGTGAACACGAATGGCTTCATGCACTGTCTTTGTATTTTCTGCTGAAAGCCCTTTATAATTTTCTGGTGTTTCAAAAACAAGGTCAACGCTTTTAAGGACATCAGCTGTAGAGCGAAAAGAATAATTGAGTTGTATTTTTTCAAATTTTTGATTGACCTGCTGCACTTTTTTTTGAACCATTCGTCCATTTTCAGCAAAATTTTCTGGAGCTGCCCCTTGAAAAGAATAGATGGATTGCTTTTCATCTCCAACAGCAAAAAGAGTACGGATATTTGTACGTTGACCATGCCCTGTGAAAAATTCTTGCGCCAAAAGTTGAATAATTTGCCATTGCTCAGGGTTGGTATCTTGTGCTTCATCAAGCAAAATATGATCAAGACCACTATCCAGTTTATAGTGCACCCATTGGCTTGCACCTTTACGCTTTAACAAGTGGAGTGTGCGTTCAATAAGGTCATCAAAATCTAAGAGACCATTGGCTTTTTTAAGATTGGCGATAATGTTAAGATATATAGCACAAAGCTGGAAAGCAGCCCTGTTAAGTGTGGCAATTTTTGCACATTGATATTTTTCTAAAAGAACAGAAAGTTTGTTTTGTTTATCTTCAATCATTTGTTGAATAAATGGCCAGACTTCATCTGCTTTTTTACAAGATAAACGTGAAAAATTGCGTGGTTCTCCTGTTGTTTTAAAATAAATATCGGAAATAATATCGATAATATTTGTTTCATCACAAGCGTCTTTTAATTGGGAAAATTTCTCGATCACATCTTTTAGGCTCTTATTGCCATAGGTTTGGCAATGTGTAAAAGCATAAAGAGGCAAGCAGGCAGTTTGTTGAATGTTTTTTAACAATTGTTCATTTGTATCATCAGGCGCTAAATGAAAGAGCGCATGCAATTTTTCTTCTCCATTTTCAGACAAAACAGAGGTCAAAAAACCAGACAATTTATGTTGTTTTTCAGTTGCTTCATACAACAATTGGTAAAAAGTGTGCTCACTGATAACGTTAAGCAGCTGTTTTAAAGCTACCTGTGCGTCTTTATGCTCCAAAAGCTGGAGACGGGCTTCTTCGAGGAGTTTTTTTCGACGGATATCATCAAGTAGTTCGAAATGTCCGGCGATATTTGCTTCTAGCATAAATTGATGCAAAAGAGATTCACAAAATGCGTGAATAGTTTGGATTTTTAAGCCCCCTGGCGTCTCTAAGGCACGAGCAAAGAGTTGACGTGCATAGGTCAATTTTTGCGCATTGATGGGCTTCTTTTCAAATTTTGATAAGGTTTGTTGTAGCTGTGCGTCGTCTAATTCATTCCAGCTAGAGAGTGTGCGAAAAATTCGCGATTGCATAACAGCAGCAGCAGCTCTTGTATAAGTAAGACATAAAATACGTGCTGGAGATGTCCCATTTAAAAGTAAACGAATGACGCGTTCACTTAAAACGTGGGTTTTTCCAGATCCTGCATTTGCAGAAACCCATACATTTGTTTTTGGATGAGTTGCTGTTGCTTGTGCTTCAAGGGCTGCTTCAGGAATAGAAAAAGAAGTCATGATTGGTCTGCTTTCTGAACTCCACTTGACCATTCCCATAAGCGTGCCAAATGGTCATAGTCCCCTTCATATCGTGTTGCTATGGGGACAGCATGTGAAAGATAGCCTTGTTGTGGATTTTTATAGTGGTTTATTAACGCAATAAGGTGTTCCCATGCACTTTCACCAAGATCAATGGCACTTTGGTGATTTTTTTCTCCCCTCTTTATAAGGATTGATTGAGAGGTGATTTTGCCTTTTTTATTAAGAGCAATATAAGATAAATTGATAGGGATAAGATTTTGAAAATCTGTAAAAGCACCTTGCATAAGCAAAGCTGTTTCCAATGCCAATTGTGGGAATAATAAATCGCGAACTTGTTTTGATGATGGGGGAGTGCTGGTTTTAAAATCAAGTATTTCAACCATGTTGTTTGGTAAGACATCAATACGATCAGCGCGTCCCGAAAGAGTTACACCTGTGGTGCCTATAAGTATTTTTTGCGATACCACTTCGGCATATCGTTTTCGAGGACCTAAACTCTGTTCCCATTGGAGTAAAAATGGAGCAAGGCTTTCAAAATTGTTCCACCAGATTGCTTCAATATCAGCAGGTAAATTGAATTTATCAAATTCTTTACGTCCAATATTGAGGAGTAGATCGAGTGCATTTGCAGCATTTGGATTTTTTACTTGTTGACAAAAATCAGCAAGAATAGCATGGTAAAGCGTTCCACGTTCAGCAGCGCTAGGAGCATTAATGAGCGCCTTAAGCGGTTTGAGACGCAAGATTTTTTTGGCATAAATCGCATAAGGATCATAGCGCAATGTTGCGATTTCAGTAACGGAAAAATGGCGTGGACGCGTCTCAAGGGGGGGGACAGGGCAAGGACGTGTCGCACCAGCAATGCTCTGTGTATGATCAAGCATTTTCGCCCAATGAAGGAAGATCTCACCGCGTGCACGGATTTGTTGCCAAACCTGCTTTCCGATAACTGTTTCTAAGCGCTGTAGCCAACGTGAAGGAAGTGAAGGAGTATGGTTAACCCGTAGTGCTCGGCTCATCACCACGTTATTCATTCCCATAGCCCACTGAAAGTCATGGGCAGAAAGACCAATGCGCTGTTCTGGGGGGTCGAGCATTAACATCATTTTCATCGGTCGCGATAAAAAAGCATCATTGCGGGTTGTAATAGGCCATGATCCTTCATTAAGACCGCCGATAACGACGGTATCAACCGTTTGCAAACGCGATTCTAGGCTACCCCAGATGAATAGACGTGGATGTCCTCCAGGCGAGGGGGTAACAGAGCGCGTTGCGATCAGGGCTGAAAATACAGCCGGCCATTCACAAAGAGGAAATGTTAATCCTGATTGATCACTCACCAATTCACGCAAAAAAGCTAAAAGAGCTTGTCCTGATTCATGTTGATAAAGATGTAAAAGAGAATTGTTTTCATCACGGCCAAAATTTTCAAAAACTTCAACTGTTGCTACTGCGGCCTCACTGATGCTACATTCTTTCCCTTGTTTCATAAGAGATGCTAAAGGTTCCACAGCTTTGACCAAAAGATCACAAAGCAGGCGTGCTTCTTCACAGTTTTGTTGATCTAAAACATTGGTTTCAGAAATATTACTCAAATATGTTGCGGTCCATTTTTCAAGAAATTGGTCGCATTCGCAAAGATGAATACAGCTGGTATTTCCTCGAAGAACAAAGAGTTCAAAATTTTCTGCCATTTCGCGTAAACGGTGACGATTTTGTCTGAGTGTTGTGAGAGGATGTTTAAGAAGAGAAAGAAAAGCAATAGGGTCATGAGATTGTAAGACATTTTCTAAAATAAGTCGTAACAAGGTTGCAGGGAGTGTTTGTGCAAGTGGTATTCCGCCTGAATCATTTGCTTCAATACCAAAACGCTGTAATTCAGCTGTGACACGGCGTGCGAGATTGCGATCATTGGTAATAAGAGCTGCAGTTTTTTGAGGCTCTTCAATGGCATTACGTAAAGCAACAGCAATAGTAAGTGCTTCTTCACGCTCATTTACAGCTTCAATGAATGACCAATTGGCACAAAGGTTTTCATAATCATCGCGGACAATTTGCACCCAATGCTGCGTCGTTGAGGCTGGTCGCAGTGCTTCTGATAAGAGAGCAGAACGCCTTTTCTGTATTGCGCTTTGTTGACCAATTTCGCTCACATCAATGCGGTGACATCCCATCAGAGAGAGAAGTTTTTTTAAGTGATATTGAGGATGGCTAAAAACATTCGTTGTATGGTCGAAAACATTACCAGTTTCTTTTTCGCTATAAGTTGTGCCTAACGCCTCCCATTGTTCTTCATCCATATAAAGATCAAGTCCAGGAAGAACAACAGCGCCTTTTGGCAGAGAAGCAATAACCTTTAAAAGATGAGAGACAGCAGGAATAGAACCCGATATACCAGCCGCAATGATAGGTTTATCAGGCCAAGTCCGCCGTAAAGTCTCAGCGTGCATTTTGAGTGCTTGATTGCGCCATGCAGCTGGATTACTTCGCCTTCTCTCTTGTAAGATTTGTGGCCAACGTTGTGTGACAATGGTAAGGAAATTGAGCGTTATTTGCCACCATTCGGCAACCATATCGGGAGCAATTTCTTGAAGTTTTGACCAATCTGCTGCTTCTGTTTCCATTTCATCCATCAACTGCGTTAAATCTTGAGCAAGCCAAATTGCATCAGCCGTATGAGCAGGAATCAGCACATCTTCTGTACCAAACATGGCGCGCAAATGATTTGGTAAATTCTCACGCCATGGACGAATGAGACGTGCGAGAAGCAGGAGGCGCTCACTTTCTCCAATAGGAGGATTGAGCATGTGAATATGATTGTCATCAAAAAGAAAGCTCTCCTCATCCACGTCTCCTAGAGCGCGAATAGTTGGTAAGAAGGTTGATTTTGTCTCACTTCTTTCAACAAAGGCTATACGCAAAGCACGGGCAGCACGGCGCGTTGGTACATAAATGAGGGTATCTGCAAGGGCAGTTTGGATATCCCCATTTGCTGCAAAGTTATCAATAAGAGTGTGGGAAAGCAGTGCATCGACAAAATGCGGTAGAAAAGATGTTCCCGGAGAAATAGAAAAGACACGTGGTTTATAAGTCATGTGATCTCATTGGGATGCGTGGAAATATTCCATCTTATTGATTATTTGTACTGTTTTCACTCTATACAATTTTTATGGGAGGAAAAACCGAAAAGCGACATTTTTTACAAGAGATTTCGCGTTTCATCCTATAAAAATCGCAATAGATCAATATGGCTTAAATTTTTGCGCAAGAAGATAAAGAACTTTTCTCATAATTTTTGAACAAAGAATGCATTAGGATTCAGTATTAAATTCAAACAGACTCTGTAAAGAGCAAGGGTTAAATTTTGAAAAATTTTTGCTTTGCAAGGATATTTGCAATTCATTGCATAGCATAAATAAGAAACTTTCCGTACTGATCATATGCTGTAATATGAAAGTACTGTTTACAGATGATATTATTTTGAAAAAATAAAAAAAGAATGTGTCATTTTATATTCTACAGTAAAAATGAATGATGGGAGGAGAAAGTGTTTTTACAAAGGTTAAGGATACCTGCATCTATTCTACTTTTGAAAGGAGGCCTATTTCTTGATAAAAATTTTGTAAAGGTGCAAGTATTGGGTTTGAGAGATTGCGGACAAGATAATCTTGCACGTAAGGGAGGTATTGAAGATACGATGATTTCCCATCACGCTGATGGAGGCGTATAAAAATCCCTAGAACTTTAGAAGCGCGTTGGGCACCAGCAATTGCATAAAGCTTGCGGAATTCACTTTCATCAAAAGAGCGTGGTGCTTGATGGCGTGCATTGCAATAGGCATCGAGAATTTTTGTCTCCAATGTTGGGGAAATAAATACACGTGCATCTTGCCCTAAAGAAACGAGGTCATAGGCTGTTGGACCTATTAAGCCATCCTGAAAATCAATCAGACCAATGCGATCAATTCCTTTTTTCTTTGCACGCCAAAGAATATTGGGTGAATGATAATCACGCATAACGAAGGTATTTTCGCCTTGAGCAAGACTATCGAGATAAGGCTGCCAACGGGTAAAAAAAGCTTTACGCTGTTCTTTATCTAAAGTTTTTTGTGTGTGAAAGGGCACATACCAGTCTAGCAATAAGGAGAGTTCTGCTTGGAGTGCTTGGCAATCATAGGAGGGAATTTGCAACAAAAATGTTGCAAATTGCTTCTCTGCAGACCACGACTTTTGATGAAAGGTAGCCAGCAATTTGCTACAGGCGATATAGCGTTCTTCTAAAGGAGAACCGTTTTGATCTAAAATTCCATCACATCCTAAATTTTCGAGAATCAAAAGACCTTTTTCAAAATCTTCAACAAAGATATGGGGAGCAGAAAATCCATTTTCTAAAATAAGCTGATTAATTCCAATAAATTGGCGGATATCTTGTGCAAGCTGTGCCTTTTTTATGTAAGATAGGTCAGTGTTTTGTTCCCTTTGCATGGTTGGTGCATTCATGAGAACTTCCCTATGCTGTCCATTATCCAGAAGTTCATAGGTACGTGCAGAGGCATCACCTGCCAAAAAATGACGATGAACATGACCACGACCATGGCTTGTTAAAAATGCGCGAATTGCAAAAGAGCGCTTGAGACGCCCAAGAGAATTTTGGGCAGATAGGAGAGTCACATGACGCCCACAACCTTCATGTTTTAAAGTAAGGGCGAAGGTAATTGGTCCTAAAAGATCAGCCCCTTTTTCTGGCCATTCAACAAGTAAAACACTGCTCTCACGTGCTTCATAAAGCCCCAATTCATCAATTTCTTCTGCTATAGAAAGGCGATAAAAGTCCGCGTGAACAATTTCCAATTGTGGAAGTTGATAACTTTGGGCGAGAGTGAAGGTAGGGCTTGGAACATCAAGCGTTGTGTCGTTGGCAAGTGTATGGATAATTGTCCGCGCAATAGTTGATTTTCCTGCTCCAAGATCACCTTGCAGCGTCACCAGATCACCAGGCTTTAAAGCGAGGGCTAAGTCTTGCGCGAAAAGCCTAGTAGCTTCTTCATTTTCAAGAAAAAAACGAAAATTCATGAACAATTCCATGCCATGGGCGAAAAAATTTCGTAACAATAAAAGACGAGATTAAAAAACTTTATCTCCTTTGGAAATCGGGAAAAAACATTTAACTGTTGTTCCTTGTCCGGTACCAGTAAGAATTTCAACATGTCCACCATGGAGTTCTACAAAGCTTTTAACAAGGGATAGACCAAGACCTGCTCCCGCACGCCCACCATGATGTGAATGGGAAGAAAAACGTTTGAAAATGCGCTCTAAGATATCTTTTGGAATATCAGATCCCTCGTTGTGAACACTAAAGACAATATGATCATCTTGTTCATCGACACAAAATTCAATCGTACTTGCTTCTGGTGCGAAATTAATGGCATTGCTGAGAACATTAACAAAAATTTGATGCAAACGTGTTGCATCAGCAGAGATACAATTTAAAGAAGGAGAAATTTGTTGTAAAAGCGTGATATGGCGCCCATTAAGGCGTTCTTCGACACGTGTGACTGCTTGTATCATGGCATCGGCAATATTCACTGGTTGTACGTCTAGCTCCATAATGCCTGCATCAAGGGTCGCAAGGTCAAGGATGTCATTAACAATATTTAAAAGGGTGCCTGATTCTGAATGAATGTGCCCAAGATATTCTTTTTGGCGTTCATTAAGAGTGCCAAAAATTTGATCATGTAAAATATCAGAAAATCCAATAATATTGGTGAGAGGTGTACGCAGTTCATAGGAAACATGTTGAACAAATTCATTACGCAAACGATCAGCACTCTCTAAGGCATCATTTTTTTCTTGAAGAGCACGTGCGACATGAACAGTATCTGTAACATTAACGAAATTAAGCATTGTTTGCCCATCGGGAAGCGGCACCAATTTATAATCAAGAATCATGCCATTTTTAAGGTCTATACGACCTGAATATATATCGCGTTTTTCAGCAAAACCTGTAATAAATCTGGTAAATTGATCCCATTCTCTTCCCATGGTTAAAGTTGAACAATGGCTTTGCAATTGGGTAATATGGGTGCCTTCTACTAATAAGTTATAAGGGAGAGACCATAATTTCGATAAAACAGGATTTGATAAACGAAGGCGTCCATCCGTGCCAAAAACCACCACACCTTCTGAAAGTTTATCAAGCGTTTCGCCTTGTATTTTAATGAGTGTATTGTAGCGTCGTTCAAGATCAATTTTTTCTGTAAGATTTTCATAAAGCCAAGTAACTCCTCCTTGTGGATGAGGGCTGGAAATAACACGCACCGTGCGCCCATCGGGAAGATTCCAAATTTGTTGATTTGCTTCCGTTTGTTGGTAGGCTTTAAAAAGCTCTTCTTTCCAAGTACGCCAATCGGGATGTTCAGCAATGAGTCCTTTTTCACGCAGACGTTCAAGCAGCAATGTATGGCTTGGTTCACTTTCTAAAAAAGAACTTTCTAATGGCCATAAAATTTTAAAAGCATGATTGCAGAATTTTAATTTTTGGTTGGTGTCAAAAACAGCAACGGCTGTTGAGATTTGATCAAGTGTTTCACAATGGCTTTGCAGAACACGTTTTAGTTCATTGGCAAGATTTTCATATGCGCTGTCATCATGTGCAAACGCAGCCATTCCTTCGGCTGTTGTAATTCGTGTGAGGTGAAAACAATGCCGTTCTCCGTCAATAACTGTATGCACATGCTCTTGAAAAATTGTTTCGACCTCATCTGTTTTGCGTTGTGTTGTTTCATTGAAAAGATCATCTATTTCATTGCTCTCTTCTCGAAAGCCTGTCATTTCTCGAAAGGCACGATTAACAAAACAAACTTTTCCTTCACAATCTCGTATCCATACCGGTTCTTGAATACGATCAAGAAGATTACGCTGCATTCTCAGTTCAATAAGGATTTTCGCGATATCTTTTTTTAAGAGCGCATTTTCGCTCTGTTGTGTTGAAATATCTTGAAAGCGTGCAATGGCTACTGTTCCAGCAATGACTCCTGTAACTTGTAATAACGTATTACTTATTGTGGTGATAGACAATTCAAAAGGGTGAGATTCGTAACGCAATTGCGTTAATGCATGGTCAAGTTCTCGTTTTGAATTGTCTTCAAGCCAAAGTTCAAAACACTGAAAGTCTTGCTGATCAATTCCTAAATTTTGTAATGCAGGAATGCTACCAACGACTCGAGGTAAAGTACTTGGGTTTTCCCAAATAAGAAGAGATTGTCCGGTTTCTTTTAAAAGCCATTCATAATATTTAAGTTTTTCAAAAAGCTCTACTTGAGTTTTCTGTAGGGGGGGCCCTGCCACTTTTTTTGCACGCGTAATAATAGCTATACAGATAAAAAGGGAGGCGCAAAAAATTCCTCCACACAATGCTAAAAGGAGCCATGGGCCATCTGAAAAAGTAAATAGAAGGGGCATTTCTGATGGTTGAGCAACAACGCATTTTGGAAAAGCAAGAAAAAGAAGACAAAAAATATACACAAAAGTTCGCATCATTTTTTGAACTTTTTTTTGGGGGGCATAATCACCACAGCGGAGCACGGCGCCTTTTCCTTTTTCTTTTAACCAAAGAGAACATTTTAATAACGATAATGATTTGGTTTATAAGGTCCTTGTGGTGTAACTCCAATATAGGCCGCTTGTTCTTCTGATAAAGTAGTTAATTTTATTCCTAGCCGATCAAGATGAAGTCGAGCAACTTTTTCATCAAGATGTTTTGGCAAAACAGCTACTTCATTTTTGTAGTGCTCTGAACGTGTAAAGAGTTCGATTTGCGCTAAAACTTGGTTTGTAAATGAGGCTGACATGACAAATGAGGGATGTCCCGTAGCATTACCAAGGTTAAGTAAACGCCCTTCAGAAAGCAAAATAATGCGTTTTCCATCAGGAAAGGTGATCATATCCACTTGTGGTTTAATATTCGTCCATGGCAAATTTCTAAGAGCGGATACTTGGATTTCATTATCAAAATGACCAATATTTCCAAGGATACACATATCTTTCAACTGTCGCATATGGTCTAAGCGAACAATATCTTTATTGCCTGTTGTGGTGATGATAATATCGGCACTGGAAGCATCGTCATCTAGATTCACAACTTCGTAGCCATCCATGGCTGCTTGAAGGGCACATATTGGATCGATTTCTGTCACTTTAACACGAGCTCCAGCACCTGAAAGTGAGGCTGCTGAACCTTTACCTACATCTCCATAACCACAGACAATAGCTGTTTTACCAGCTATCATAACATCTGTTGCGCGCCGAATACCGTCCACGAGAGATTCTCGACATCCGTATTTATTATCAAATTTTGATTTCGTGACACTGTCATTGACATTAATCGCAGGAAAAGGCAAAAGCCCTTCCTTTTGTAATTGATAAAGACGGGTTACACCTGTTGTGGTTTCTTCGCTCACACCTTTTATAGCTGCGCGTTGACGTGTGAAAAAACCTGGTGTGGCGTCCATACGCTTTTGTATTTGTTTAAAAAAGAATTCTTCTTCTTCTGTTTTAGGATGCGAGAGAATATCTTTATTTTCTTCTGCACGGCATCCCATCAAAATATAGTTTGTAGCATCAGCTCCATCATCTAAGATAAGATTTGAAGGATTGCCATCAGGCCATTGGAAAATGGCATCTATATAAGTCCAATATTCTTGCAATGTTTCACCCTTAACGGCAAAAACAGGGACACCAGTGGCTGCAATAGCCGCTGCAGCATGGTCTTGTGTAGAAAAGATATTGCTAGAGCTCCACCGCACATCAGCCCCAATAGCTGTTAATGTTTCAATCAAAACAGCTGTTTGAATTGTCATGTGCAATGAACCAGAAATACGCGCTCCGCGCAAAGGTTGAAGAGAAGAAAACTCTTTACGACACGCCATTAAACCTGGCATTTCTGTCTCAGCGATATCCAGTTCTTTACGACCATAAGCAGCAAGTACGATATCTTTGACAACATAATTTGGGGTTGCCATTCGTTATTCCTTTAAAATTATTTTTTCTCAAACGGTAGGAGAAATTAAAAAAAAATGCAAGCCAATAGCAAGAATTCTGTATGTAAAAAAAACTTTTTAAAAGTCCTATATATTTGTTTCACAAACACACATTTATTTATTTAAACCAATAAATATAACGAGCAAAATATAAAGGGACTTATAAATTTTATTAAGTAAACAGAAATGATCAATATTGATCATTTTGAAGCTGTAAGAAAAGTGGGGTAGAAAGAAAGGTTGTAAACAAAATTATATGATTAAAAAAAACTAAGATATATAAATTTATCAATAGAGCTCTCTTTTTCTTTCAAGAAAGTAAAAGTGAATGAAATTACAAAAATATACCTTTATGAAGAATGATGTATTATCATTCATTCATTCATTCATATATTTATTTTAAAAAGACATTTTATCTTTCTTCTCATTTCATTTTCTACCACTCTTTGTGAATGGTATAGTACAAAATCCGTAGTGTACTATTATCTTTATGCTTATAGTATAATAAGCAAAACCATAAGATGTTTTTTCCATTCTCACATTAAGACAATTTATAGGAGATATGTTGAGTTCATTTTCAAACGATTTTTCTTCACAAATCCATTTTTCATGTGATGTGCAAGTATAAGTTTTTTTTATGATTATGAATGAGGAGAAATGAGAAAACATGACTTTATTCAATATCTTTATTTCAAGATAGAGAAATAAAAAAATTATTATAAATCAAGATATTAGGTAACTTTTGCAAAAATATACACTAAGCTGGTAAATTTTTGGAAAATTGACCATGAGGACGAAATCGCCAGAGATAACTTGGCAAGAGAGCAGTCATTGCTCTAGGGGTAATGCCAGCACCTTCTAGAGTATATCCATTTTTGATAGCTTCTTGCGAAACCACATTATCCACTTGCAAGAAGCGTATCTGATTAGTTGTCACCAGTGTTGGAAAGAAGGGCAATTTACCGATAGTTCCAAAAACCTCTCCCATCAATAATCCTATAGAGAGAGGCATAGACAAAATGGTTTTCTTACGGTGAATGATTTTTAATATATTTTCAAGGGCATTTCGAAATGTGATAATCTGTGGACCACCGAGATCATAACTTTTTCCAGAGATTACTTGTCCTTCTAATGCACGCACAACAAATTCGGCGATGTCACCCACATACACAGGTTGTAATTTACTTTGTCCACCTCCAAAAAGAGGCATGATTGGTAAAGAACACGACAAATGTGCCAAGGTATTAAAAAAACAATCTTCTTGTCCAAAGATAACGGAAGGGCGCATAATAATTACTTGAGGATGTATGCTTCGGACGATCTGTTCACTCGTAAATTTAACGCGTGCATAAAGGAATTTAGCGTTTTGATTGGTGACAAGCGAGGACATATAGATAAATGGAATGCCAGCTTGAGCTGTTAATTCAGAGACATTTTGTGCACCATCAATTTGTGTCTTTTGAAAATTGGATTGATTTGCTTGTGCTAAGCTACCGGGAAGAAAGACGGCACCGTCTGCTCCAAGCAATGCACGTGCAACAGAGGCGCGATGCTTGATATTGGTTTTCAGCATTTGGGTTTGCCCTACTTCTCCGACTTGGAGCATGTAATAAGCTTTTTGCGGACGACGAACAGCAATACGAACACGATAACCCCTCTTGGTTAAAGTTTCAACAACATGCCGTCCTACAAAACCAGAGCCACCAAAAACAGTGATAAGTTTAGGATGTTGATAAAGTGCACAATCGAGTTGCATGATTCAAAAATCTATCTTTCAAAGCTCCATGAATAATTGATTTTTAACATGGTGGTGTTTTATTGTCACGTAAAATCTCGCCGGCAAGATACAGGGAACCACCAATAAGGACAATTGCGTCTTGATGCTCTGTCTTAATTTTCTCTAAAGCATCTTTTAGATGTGCTTGTGGAGTGGAAAAAAGCCCTGCCTTTCGTGCTGATTCAGCTAACATTTTTGGACAAATACCGGCAGTGCTATCCGTTAATGGGATTGTGTAAACTTTGTCTACAAGGTTTACTAACTGACGAAAATAACCGACAGCATCTTTACTATTAAGCATACCAGCAATCATAATAAAAGGACGGTTTGTTTTTTTTTTCCACTTGTTAAGTTCTGCTGCAACAGCTTTACCAGCAGCAGGATTATGACCACCATCAAGCCATAAATCAATATGAGGAGACAGTTGATCAACCAAATATCCATGGGTAAGATGTTGCATCCGTGCTGGCCAGTAAATATTTCGTAAAGCACAACTTATTGCTTGTTCTGAAATTTGAAAACCTGCTTGATAGACTGCTTCAAGAGCAGCTCCAGCATTAGCAATTTGGTGGTTTCCAACAAGGTTAGGAAGTGGAAGATCCATAAGACCTTGATTGTTTTGAAAAACCATACGTTCGTGTTCTGTATAGCTTTGATAATCTTGGGCAAAGAGGGAATACGGTGCTTTGTTTTTATCAGCAAGCGTTGTTAATACAGAAAGAGTTTCATTATAATCTTGCTTACCGATAACGACTGGAACAGAAGGTTTGATAATTCCTCCTTTTTGAAAAGCAATTTGTGCAATTGTGTTGCCAAGAAAAGTCTCATGATCATAATCAATAGGCATAATAAGAGAGACAGCTGGTTTATTAATCACATTGGTAGCATCAAAACGGCCTCCCAAACCAACTTCTAAAATCACCACATCAGCTGGATTCGTCCTAAACAGCATAAAAGCAGCTGCTGTGAGAATTTCAAAAATAGTAATTGGGTTTTTATGATACACCTTTATAATTTCACGAATTGCCTCAGCCAGTTGGCTCTCTGTAACAAGTTGTCCACCTCCTTTTTGACCTATACGAAAACGTTCATTCCAGTTTACCAGATGAGGTGAGCTATATACATGAACGCGGTAGCCTGCATTTTCTAAAAGAGCACGGCAAATTGCACAAGCCGATCCTTTACCATTTGTTCCAGCAATGTGAATAACAGGAGCAAGTTTTAAATGTGGATTACCAAGATATTCTAAAAGACGGAGAATACGCTCTAAAGAGAGATCAAATTTTTTGGGATAGTGTTTTAGTAACTCATCTATCATCCTTTGTACTTGGTTTTTTTCCATGAAGTTAAGCTGCTTTTGTTGTAGAAAGCGAGGGATGAGAATCTGTTGGAGATGGATTGGAAGGGTTAACAGTTGTAGGACGTTTCATAATTAGGCGGAGAAGTCGTGCAATGGTCGTTTTCATTTCCAAACGCGATACTACCATATCAATCATACCATGTTCGAGCAGATATTCGCTGCTTTGAAAACCTTCTGGCAAAGTCTCACGTATCGTTTGTTGAATCACACGTGGTCCCGCAAAACCAATCATAGCACCAGGTTCAGCAATGTGAACATCGCCGAGCATGGCATAAGAAGCAGTAACACCACCAGTAGTTGGATTGGTAAGAACGACAATATAGGGAAGTTTTGCTTCTTTCAGCATTTCAATGGCTACAGTTGTACGAGGCATTTGCATCAAGGAGAGTGTTCCTTCTTGCATGCGTGCACCACCAGAAGCGGCAAAAAGAACCAACGGACATTTTTCGGCAATGGCGGTATCGAAAGCTTTGATGATAGCTTCTCCTGAAGCCATACCAAGGGATCCACCCATAAAGGCGAAGTCTTGAACGGTAGCTATAATTGGTAGGCCTTCAATAGTACCCCGTGCACTTAAAATATTGTCATCAACTCCAAGTTTAGAACGATAATCCTTTAACCGGTCAATATAGCGTTTTTCATCACGAAATTTTAAAGGATCCGTTATGACTCTTGGATTTTCTAGCAGTGTATAAACACCATTATCAAAAAAATGCATAAGACGATTTTTGGCGCTGATGCGCATGTGGTAACCAGAACTCGGAATTACATATTGATTCATCTCCAAATCTTTATGGAAGACCATTTTACCAGTGGTGGGATCTTTTATCCATAGATTATCTGGAATTTCACGGCGTCCCAATATAGAATTAATTTTAGGGCGGACATAATTTGTAATCCAGTTCATCTGTACAGCCTCTCTTTAAATATGATACAGTTTTACATGACTTCAAAGAATATAGAATTTAAGATCTCAAACTCACTTTGCCAGCTGAATAAACAGTCTCTTTAATATCTTTTACCAGTATATGCAATATTTCCTACTTCATTGTCCTTTTTTTAATGTCATAGCAATTTTTCCATTAAGAGTATTTCTTACAACAAACCTCTCAACAGTTTTAATAACTTAGATTATTCATTCTTTTGCTTTGATATAAAAATCCATTTCTTACACTGGTTGGCAAATTTTTCATTTGCTTTTGATGAAAATGCACATCCAATGAACTACTCCAACGTTTTTAAAGCAAAGAAGCCCTATTAAACATTCGCAGGACTACAATAGCCTATAAAAATAACAGATATGATAACATTATGCTAACGAAACACTAACAACATAGCAAGATTTTTTTGATGAGAGCAATGAGAGTAGTCATTTAAAGCATATAACTTATTTTCATCCCTCTGTAATCATGAGCTTTGCTTGGTTTTCAGGAAGTGTGATTATTTTTGGCAGACAGGTGCGGTATTTTTTGAGGAGAGCATTTTGTGTAAGTATGTCATAAAGGCAGCTGCGAAAAGTGGTGTTGTTAAATTAAGAATGGGAATTGAAACAAAAAGTGCGATTAACAATCCGGCACAAAAAACTGTTAGATAATGAGTGTGTAAAAAAGCATGTGCTTCTTGTTCAGAGCGAAAACGGTAAGCAGCAAACACAAAATATTCACGACCGAGCAAAAAGCCATTAATAACATAAAAGGCAATCAAATTGATACCTAGTATGAGAAACAAAATAAAAGCAATTCCATTACCAAGAAGACTTAGAAGAACAAATTTCAAGGAAAGTATCAGAGAGCGACCAAACGACAGAGCACGCCCAACGGGCTCATTTGGATAATCTTCTTTTTCAATAATTTCAGCAGCAGAATCAATGAAAAAACTACCAATCATAGCGGTGATTGGGGCAATTAAAAAAGCCATCAGCATGGCTAAACCAATATTAAAAACAATGAGCATACCCAATCCTATCCATCCTACCCAACTAGGTAATCCAGGAAGAAAATCAGCAAGCCAAGGCCCAAAATAGGATATAAAAAGTTTGCGAACACCTGACCACAGGATGGCGAGAACAACAAAGGTAATTCCCAAAGCTTTTAATATCATAACACGATATTGGGGAGTGATAAGACGCTGTAAAGCACGATAGGCAGCAGTAAAAATCATAACAACCAACGAAATAAAAAAGAAATGAAAACAAGGGACAGATGAAAAAGTGCTTTACGTATGCACTAAATTTTATAGATCCTATAATTTTGTTGTTTAAGATAAATAATCAAGGGCTAGCATTTATCATTCTACAACTACCATAACATATTTTTCTTCAATACAGTAATATAAAGTGCATTCCTATATTTAAAATAACAATATCATCTCTGTTTATTTTTAATTTTCTTATGCATCAACTCAGTATAAATGTATGAAGTTGAATGGAACATTCAGATCATGAATTTACTACAGAATTGAAAGGGATTACATCCCGTATCTAAAACAGAATACCACTTTAGTGTACATTCACGTAGTTATTTTAAAAAGACAGCTAATGCTCTCAAATTTATTTCATAATGGCATCCGTGGGATGGTATAATGGTAAATCTATTGAGCACTATCATTTTTACAGCTTATGAAGATGCAAGTTGGCACCATCATTTGTTTTTTTAGCGCCCAAGACAGCGATAATTTTTGCATTTGAGAGCGTTTATAAAAAGTATTTTATGCCGTTTTTCTTTAAGTTTTAAAGTGATTAATTATCATTAATCATTTGCATAAATTAAGTGTTGAGTAGATGAAAACCGCTTTGAGAGACACCAATTGGTTACAGATTGGTGCGGTTAAAAATCTTCCTCCTTATAAGGCAGGAGAAGGAAAGCAATTATAGAAAATTTGCGTTAGTTTTTTTATAAAGCAAATGAAATGAACAGGTAACTATAAACTCTAACAATACATGTTATTTTATAAATAGACTAAAATATATGGTGATTTTTTATTTCTTTCGAAGAGAGAAGGTTACTGTTTATGTTAGTAGTGCTTTCAATGAAAGTCATTCATACAAGTTTTACATAAATTGAGTAAATGCATTTCATTTTTGTTTTGTATTACGCTCTATTTAAAGTATTTATTTTCCAAGTTCCAAGTTCCAAGTTCCAAGTTCCAAGTTCCAAGTTCCAAGTTCCAAGTTCCAAGTTCCAAGTTCCAAGTTCCAAGTTCCAAGTTCCAAGTTCCAAGTTCCAAGTTCCAAGTTCCAAGTTCCAAGT